>DASXYJ010000310.1:0-9580 GCA_036502565.1 Gammaproteobacteria bacterium | reverse complement strand
GGTACTGATGGTACCCAATGCCTCGCCCTTCAACGCGGGTAAACAGCAGGAGCGCGAAGCAGAGTTGCGCCGCCGGGTGACTGAGGCGGGCGTGCCTATCGTCTACGTGAACCACGTCTCTGGCCAGGACGACCTGGTGTTCGACGGCGGTTCCCTGGTGATGAACGCCGACGGCAAGGTGGCTGTGCGGGCGCCGAACTTCGAGGCCGGCCTGTATCCCGTGGACTTCGTGCTGGACGGCGGCAAGGTCCGCGCCCTGCAGGGTGCGGTGCACGTGGATAGCTGTGAAGAGGAATGCCTCTACAAGGCGCTGGTTCTCGGCCTCAAGGACTACGCGCGCAAGAACGGTTTCAAGGGCGCGCTGCTCGGCCTCTCCGGCGGCATCGATTCCGCGCTGACCTTGGCCATCGCGGCGGACGCCCTCGGCGCCCAGAACGTGATGGCGGTAATGCTGCCCTCGCGCTATACCTCGGACTTGAGCCTGGAAGGCGCGGCGGAACAGGCGCGCAAGCTGGGCGTGGCTTATCACCTCATCCCCATCGAGGCCTCCGTAGAGACCTTGCAGGCTTCCTTGCAGGGCGTGCTGCCGGATACCTCCGGCCTCACCATCCAGAACCTGCAGGCCCGCACCCGCGGCGTGCTGCTCATGGCCATCTCCAACCGCAGCGGTAAGCTCCTGCTCAGCACTTCCAACAAGAGCGAGGCGGCCATGGGCTATGCCACGCTCTACGGCGACATGGCCGGCGGCTTCGCGCCCCTGAGCGACCTGCTGAAGACCCAGGTGTATGCACTCAGTCGCTACCGCAATTCCTTGAGTGCAGTGATCCCGGAGGCGGTGATCACGCGTGAGCCAACGGCGGAACTGGCGCCGGGGCAGAAGGATTCCGACAGCCTGCCACCTTACGACGTGCTGGATCCGATCCTCACGCTGTTGCTGGAGGAGAAGTCCATCGAAGACGTGGTGGCCAAGGGTTTCGACGCGGCGCTGGTCAGACGCGTGGCGGCAGCGCTACAGGCGGCGGAGTACAAGCGGCGCCAAGCGGCGCCGGGGGTTCGGGTCAGCCGTCACTCCTTCGGCAATGACCGCCGCTATCCCATCACTTCTGGTTACAAGCCGCACAAATGAAAAGCCCCCGTGAGGGGGCTTCTGCTATCAAGCCGGCCCGCGCGGCGTGTACTCCAGCGGTACACCGGGGTAATTCGCCTCCAGGAGCTTCTGGGTGCTGGCCGCCAGGTCGTCGAGGCCCAGGTTCTTGTAGCAGGTATACATGATCTGCAGCGCGTCCTGGGTGCGGGGCGTCTGCGGATAGTGCTGGATGATGCTGTAGGAACGCTGCAGGGCCGAGACCCAGGCGCCACGGCGCATGTACCAGTCCGCCGTGATCCAGTCGAAGTCGGCGAGGCGTTCACGCAGGAACACCATGCGCTGGCGCGCGTCCGGCAGGTAGCGGCTGTCCGGATAACGCTCGATCAGCAGGGCGAAGGCCTCGAAGGACTTCTGGGCATTGGCCGGGTCGTGCTGGAAGTTATCGTGGCCGAACCACTTGCGCAGGAAGTCCACCTCCGGATCGAAGTAGGACACACCCTTCATGTAGTAGGCGTAGTCCACGTCAGGATGGCGCGGGTGCTCGCGGATGAAGCGGTCGGCCGCGTCCACCGCGGCGTCGTAGTCGTGGTTCAGGTAGTTGGCGTAGATGAGGTCCAACTGCGCCTGGGTGCCGAAGTCATCGAAAGGGAAGCGCGCCTGCAGGGTGTTGAGGCGCTCGATGGCGGTCTTGTAGTTGCTGGCGCTCAGGTTGGCCTGGATCTCGTTGTAGAGGTCCGGCGCGGCCAGGGTCTGGTCCTTGGATTTCTCCGAGGAGCAGCCGGCCAAGGCGGCGGTGCACAGGCACAGGATCGCGAGCAGGCGGAGGTGGCGGTTCATGCGGCTCTAAGGTCTGGAAGGGGTCGCGGGTTCTGCGCGGGGCGCCAGTATAATCGATGGATGACGCCCCGTAACAGCGGCAGCGACGCTGCCGAAGACATCCGCGAATCCCGCATCCCGGCGGAGCTTTCCGGCCAGCGCCTGGACCAGGCCCTGGCCCAGCTGTTCCCGGAGTATTCCCGCAGCCGTCTGAGCCAGTGGATCAAGGATGGCCGCGTGCTGGTTGACGAGGCAGCGGCGCGCCCGCGGGACGCGGTGATGGGCGGGCAGAAGGTCCAACTCAGGGTGCCTGAGGAGCCCCTCTCGGACATGGCGCCGGAAGCCCTGCCCCTGGAGATCGTCCACGAGGACGCGGCCCTCATCGTAGTCAACAAGCCGGTGGGACTGGTGGTGCATCCCGGCGCCGGCAACCACAGCGGCACCCTGCAGAACGCCTTGCTGCATCACGCGCCGGAGTTGGCGCAGGTGCCTCGCGCCGGGCTGGTGCACCGCATCGACAAGGACACCTCGGGCCTGTTGGTGGTGGCGCGTACCCTGGAAGCCCACACCGCGCTGGTGGCGGCATTGCAGGCCCGGGAGTTCGAGCGCGTCTATCTCGCGGTGGCACTAGGCGTGATGACCGGCGGCGGCACCGTGGACGCGCCCATCAAGCGCCATCCCACGGACCGGGTGCGCATGAGCGTACGGGAAGGCGGCCGTGAGTCCGTGACCCACTACCGGGTGCTGAAGCGTTACCGGGCTCACACCTACATAAGCGTGGAACTGGAGACCGGCCGCACCCACCAGATCCGCGTGCACCTGGCGCATATCAAGTATCCGCTGGTGGGCGACCAGGTCTACGGCCGGCGTCTCGGCCCGCCGCGCAACGCCAGTCCCAAGCTGCAGGAGACCTTGCGGGCGTTCCACCGCCAGGCGCTGCACGCGGCGAAACTGGGGCTCGTCCATCCCGTGAGCGGCGAAGCCCTGCACTGGGAAGTGCCGCCGCCGCCGGATTTCCAGCAACTGCTGGCTGCGCTGGAAGAAGACCTCACCCATGAAGGCTGACCTCATCCAGCCCGACTGGCCGGCACCTGCGAATGTCCACGCCTTGAGCACCACCCGCAAGGGAGGCGTGAGCACGGGAGCGTATGCCTCCCTCAACCTCGGCGAGCACGTGGGCGACTTCCCACAAGCCGTGGCCACCAATCGCGCCGAGTTGCAGCACTCGCTGCAGGGCGCGATGCCGCGCTGGCTTAGCCAAGTACACGGTGTACGCGTGGCGCAGGACGGCGGCACCAGCCACGCGCCGGCGGATGCCGCAGTGACCGCAAGGCATGACGTGGCCTGCGCCATCATGACCGCCGACTGTCTTCCCGTGATCTTCTGCGACCGGCAAGGCACCCGTGTCGCCGCCGCCCATGCCGGCTGGCGCGGCCTCTCCGCCGGCGTGCTGGAAGCGACGCTCGAGGCCATGGGTACCACGGATGTGCTGGCCTGGATGGGGCCTGCCATCGGGCCCCAAGCCTACGAAGTCGGGGATGAAGTACGTCGGGCCTTCGTGACGCACTCGGGCGAGGCTGCCAAGGCCTTCACCGCCGGCAGGTCTGAGGGTAAGTGGTGGTGTGACCTGTACATGTTGGCGCGGCAGCGCCTGGAAGCGGCGGGTGTACAGTCCATCCATGGCGGCGGTCTCTGCACCTTCACGGATGCAGAAAGGTTCTTCTCATTCCGGCGGGATGGGCAATGTGGCCGCATGGCCACGGTGATCTGGCTGGGATGAACTAGCTTATCTTCTCGAGCGCCGACTGCTTCTCCAGCCACTCCGCTTCCACCTTCTCCAGTTCCTTCTTCACGTCCGTCTGCTGACGCAGACTGTCCGTGAGCAGGGCCTTGTTGCTGTCCTTATAGGTGTCTTCGGCTGCCAGCAGCGCATCCAGGCGCCGCTTCTCGGTGTTGAGCTTCTCCATGCGCTTCTCCAGGGAAGCGATGTCCTTCTGCAGGGGTTTGCGCAGTTCCGCCAGGCGCTGGCGTTCCTGGGCTTCTTCCCGGCGCTGCTCCTTGCGGTTGCCGCCGGAATCGGATTTATCCGCAGGCGCGGTGAGTCCCGCGCGCCGCGCCGCGGCGTTCTTCAGCAGCCAGCTGCGGTATTCGTCCAGGTCACCGTCGAAGGGCTCGACCTTGCCCTGGCCCACCAGCAGGAACTCGTCGGCGCAGGCCCGTAACAGATGCCGGTCGTGGGACACCAGGATCAGGGTGCCCTCGAACTGGGCCAGGGCCACGGTGAGGGCTTCGCGCATCTCCAGATCCAGGTGGTTCGTCGGCTCGTCCAGCAGCAACAGGTTCGGCCGCTTCCAGATGATGAGGGCCAGCGCCAGGCGCGCCTTCTCGCCGCCGGAGAAGGGGCCGACCGGCGCCAGCGCCATCTCACCGCGGAAGTTGAAGGTGCCTAGGAAATCCCGCAGGTCCTGCTCGCGCACACCGGGAGCGATGGCTGCCAGCTGCTGCAGCGGCGAGCGGTCCTCGCGCAAAGTCTCCAACTGATGCTGGGCGAAGTAGCCGATGGCCAAGCCTTTGCCTGAGCCCACTCGACCCGCGAGCGGGGCGAGGGTGCCGGCGAGGGTCTTCACCAGGGTGGATTTGCCCTGGCCGTTGGCGCCGAGCAAGCCGATGCGCTGGCCGTTGAGCAGGGAGAAGTTCTGGTTACCCAGCACGGTCTTCTCACCTTTCTCCGTCTGGTAACCGCAGCGTACTTCCTCGAGCGTGAGCATGGGGCTCGGGGAGGCGAGTGGGTCGCGGAACTCGAAGCTGAAGGGCGAGCTCACGTGCACCGGTGCGAGCTTCTCCATTTTCTCAAGTGTTTTAATACGGCTCTGGGCCTGGCGCGCCTTGCTCGCGGTGTAGCGGAAGCGGTCCACGAAGCTCTGCAGGTGCGCCACCTCACGCTGCTGGCGCTCGTAGGAAGCGGCCTGCAGCACCAGCTGTTCGGCGCGGCGCGTCTCGAAGGCGCTGTAGTTGCCGCTGTAGCGCTTGATCTGGAGGCTCTCCAGATGCAGCGTCACGTCGCAGATGCCGTCCAGGAACTCCCGGTCGTGGGAGATGATGAATAGCGTGCCGGGATAACGCTTCAGCCAGTCTTCCAGCCAGACGATGGCGTCGAGATCCAGATGGTTGGTGGGCTCATCCAACAACAGCAGGTCGGAAGGGCACATCAGCGCCTGGGCGAGGTTCAGGCGCATGCGCCAGCCACCGGAGAAACTCGCCACTGATTGGGTGGTCTCCGCCACCGAGAAGCCGAGGCCCAGCAGCAGCGCACCGGCGCGGGAGGCGGCGGTATAGCCGTCGGCATCCGCATAGGCGATGTGGGCGTCGGCCTCCGCATGGCCGTCGTGGGCGGCCTGGGCTTTCGCCAGTTGCGCCTCGATCTCCCGCAGGCGGGTGTCGCCATCCAGCACGTAGTCGAGGGCAGTGCGGTCCACCGCCGGTGTCTCCTGGGCCACATGGGCCACGCGCCAGGAGGCGGGGATGTCCAGTTCACCGCCGTCGGCGTGCAACTTGCCGCGCAGCATGGCGAACAGGGTGGACTTGCCGGAGCCGTTGGACCCCACCAGGCCCGCCTTCTCGCCGGCATAGACCATGGCCGAGGCGTTCTCGAACAGCGGCTTGGTGCCGCGCTGCAGGGTGAGGGATTCGATGCGGATCACGGGGCGCTCTGGCTCAAGGACTTAAGGGTTCAGGAAGGCCGCGCATTGTACCGGAGCCGCTGTTCCGGAGAGACCTGGGGCAGGGTAAAATCCGTCGCATCCATGCAAGCCTCACTGCTCCTCTGGATCATCCCGGCGACGCTCTTGGGCGCGGTCTTGAGCGCGCTCCTGGCCTCGGTGTTGCTGCTGTTTCCGGCCCGCACCCGCACGCTGCTCTTGCCCTCGCTGGTGAGCTTCGCCGTGGGTGCGCTCCTGGGCGCCGCCTTCCTGGATCTCCTGCCGGAGGCGGTGAAGTCCGCCGCGCCCGGCCAGGTGCAGGGCGTGGGTCTCGCCATCGCGCTCGGGGTATTGGGGTTCTTCCTCCTGGAGAAGCTCGCCTTCTGGCACCACGGCCACGAAGGCCACATGGACCACGAGGAACTGCGCCAGCACGCGGCGGGCACCATGATCCTCGTCGGCACCGGCCTGCATAACCTCCTGGACGGCGTGCTCCTAGGCGCCACCTTCCTCACCAGCGTGCACATGGGCGTGGTCTTGGCCATCGCCATCATCGCCCACCAGATCCCCCAGCAGGTGGGAGACATCTCGGTACTGCTCTCGGCCGGCGTGGCCCGCGGCCGCGCGCTGCTGCTCTCGGCCCTCTCCGGCGCCACCATGGTGGTGGGCGGCGTCGCGGCCTTCTTCCTGCTGGGCAGCCTGCAAGCCTTCATCCCGTATGTGCTGGCCATCGCCGCCGCGAGCCTCATCTACGTGGCGGTGGCGGACCTCATCCCCGGCCTGCACCGCCACGAAGGGGCCCGCCTGTCTTTCCTCACCGTCATCCTCATCGCCGCCGGCATCGGCCTCATATATGTAATCCAGGCCGCCTTAGGCGGTTGAAACGTCGTCTAAAACCCCCATTTATCGTTCATTGGCCTTGCTCTTTTCTTACGAGGCCCTAACTTAGTTACGAAGCGATGGATTTTGCGCCGAGACAGGGCGCGGGAGCCCGAGCGTCCGCAGCATACTTTTGGCGTATGTGAGGAGTGCGAGGGCGAGCGCTCGTCGCTCCCGGGCATCCTGCCCTCCCGCGACACTTGGCCGTCCTGGCCTTTGCGGCTATCGGCGCAAAAGACGCGCTTCTAGATGAGAGAACTACTATGCGGATAGACAAATTAACCAGTAAGTTCCAGATGGCTCTGGCCGACGCCCAGTCGCTGGCTGTGGGCCAGGACCATCCTTATATAGAGCCGGTACACCTTATGCTCGCCCTCCTGGACCAGGAAGGCGGCAGCGTGCGTCCCTTGCTCGCCAAAGTCGGCGCGAACCTCAACCGCTTCCGCAACGCCCTGGATGCCCAGCTCGACAAGACGCCGAAGGTCGCCAACCACAGCGGCGACGTGCAGGTGTCCCAGGACCTGACCCGTCTCCTCAACCTCACGGACAAGCTGGCGCAGAAGCGCCAGGACCAGTTCATCTCCTCTGAGCTCTTCGTCCTCGCCGCCCTCGACTCCAAGGGCCCCATGGCAGACGCGCTGCGCGACGCCGGCGCTTCCAAGCAGGCGCTGGAGAAGGCGATAGAAGAGATGCGCGGCGGCCAGGCCGTGAACGACGCCGGCGCGGAGGACCAGCGCCAGGCTCTCGACAAGTACACCATCGACCTCACCGCCCGCGCCGAAGCCGGCAAGCTAGATCCCGTCATCGGCCGCGATGACGAGATCCGCCGCACCGTGCAGGTGCTGCAGCGCCGCACCAAGAACAACCCCGTGCTCATCGGCGAGCCCGGCGTCGGCAAGACCGCGATCGTGGAAGGCCTGGCCCAGCGCATCGTCAACGGCGAAGTGCCGGAAGGCCTCAAGGACAAGCGCGTGCTCACCCTCGACATGGGCGCGCTCTTGGCCGGCACCAAGTTCCGCGGCGAGTTCGAGGAGCGCCTGAAGGGCGTGCTGAACGACATCGCCAAGAACGAAGGCCGGGTGATCTTGTTCATCGACGAGATCCACACCATGGTGGGCGCCGGCAAGGCCGAGGGCTCCATGGATGCCGGCAACATGCTCAAGCCCGCCCTCGCGCGCGGTGAGCTGCACTGCGTGGGCGCCACTACGCTCGACGAATACCGCAAGTACGTGGAGAAGGACGCAGCCCTGGAGCGTCGCTTCCAGAAGGTGCTGGTGGACGAGCCCAGTCTCGAGGACACCATCGCCATCCTGCGCGGCCTCAACGAGCGCTACGAGGTGCACCACGGCGTGGAGATCACCGATCCCGCCATCGTGGCCGCCGCCACGCTCTCGATGCGCTACATCACCGACCGCCAGCTGCCAGACAAGGCCATCGACCTGATCGATGAAGCCGCCAGCCGCATCCGCATGGAACTGGATTCCAAGCCCGAAGCCATGGACAAGCTGGATCGCCGGCTCATCCAGCTCAAGATCGAGCGCGAGGCCCTGAAGAAGGAGAAAGATGATGCGTCCAAGCGCCGCTTAGTCTCTCTTGAAGACGAGATCGCCAAGCTTGAGCGGGAATACTCCGACTTCGAGGAAGTGTGGAAGGCCGAGAAGGCCCAGGTACAGGGCGCGAGCCAGATCAAGGAAGCCCTGGAGAAGGCCAAGGTGGAGTTGGATACTGCGCGTCGCGCCGGCGATCTCTCGCGCATGTCCGAGATCCAGTACGGCCGCATCCCCGAGCTGGAGAAGAAGCTGACCCAGGCCAGCGCCGCCGAGAACAAGCCGACGGAGCTCCTCAAGAACAAGGTCACCGCGGAAGAGATCGCGGAAGTGGTGTCCCGCTGGACCGGCATCCCCGTGTCCAAGATGCTGGAAGGCGAGAAAGAGAAGCTCTTGCGCATGGAGGACGCGCTCAAGACCCGCGTCGTGGGCCAAGATGAAGCGGTGCGGGCCGTGTCCAACGCCATCCGCCGTTCCCGTGCGGGCTTGGCGGACCCGAACCGCCCCCTGGGCTCCTTCCTGTTCCTGGGCCCCACGGGCGTGGGCAAGACCGAGCTCAGCAAGGCGCTCGCCACCTTCCTCTTCGACACCGACGAGGCCATGGTGCGCATCGACATGAGCGAGTTCATGGAGAAGCACTCCGTGGCGCGGCTCATCGGCGCGCCCCCGGGCTACGTGGGTTATGAAGAGGGCGGCTACCTCACGGAAGCTGTGCGCCGCAAGCCTTACTCGGTGATCCTGTTGGACGAAGTGGAGAAGGCGCATCCGGATGTATTCGGCGTGCTCTTGCAGGTGCTGGATGACGGCCGCCTCACGGACGGCCAGGGCCGCACCGTGAACTTCAAGAACACCGTGATCGTAATGACCTCCAACCTGGGGTCCCAGGTGATCCAGGAGATGGCGGGCGAGCAGAACTACGAGAAGATGAAGGACAAGGTGATGGAGATCGTGGGCGGCCACTTCCGTCCCGAGTTCATCAACCGCGTGGACGAGACCGTGGTGTTCCATCCGCTCGGCCAGGGCCAGATCCGTGCCATCGCCCGCATCCAGATGCAGCACCTGGTGCAGCGCCTGGCGGACCGCGACATCGTCCTGGAGGTCAGCGACAGCGCCCTGGACAAGCTCGGCAAGGCCGGGTTCGATCCGGTCTACGGCGCGCGGCCCTTGAAACGCGCGGTGCAGCAGCAGCTGGAGAACCCCCTGGCCCAGAAGCTCCTGGCCGGCGAGTTCGGTGCAGGCGACACCATCCTGGTGGAAGCGCGGGACATCGGCTTCGGCTTCACCAGACATAAGCCGCCGCATTCCCAGGCCGCCGGCGCCTGAGGGTCCTTCCCACGGACGACGACACAGCCCGCTCCTGCAGCGGGCTCTGTGTTTCAGGAGATATCAAGACGTTTCGTCGGGCTCGGCGCGGAAAGCTGTAAACCGCCGGGCGCTTCGGGCGTTATTGGCGTCGTGCCTGGCACAGGGGAGCGCAGACCTTGATGACCGTCGTCGGTTTCCGGCATCCGAGCCGCCTTTTTTCCTTGACCCTCGGGTTCGTCGTGGCGGCA
>DASXYJ010000309.1:0-12834 GCA_036502565.1 Gammaproteobacteria bacterium | reverse complement strand
CCCTTTCCTGGGCACGTACCGCCTGCACTTGCGAGAAAGGAATTCGCGGTTGCAGGTCCCCATAACGGGCATGGCCGAGCGGAGCGCTGACTTCCACGTAGTAGTCGTGCTGGAAGTCCCGAAGCCCCTTTATGTAGGCGTCGCGGAGTACCTTCATGAGAATGGCACCCTCCGCGGCATTTTGGCGAGCCTCATAGGAAGCGCGCTTCCCAGGGTGCAGCTCATCGGTCATAACCACCCCGTCCTGCATTGGGGCGAGGGTGTAAAAGTGGAGGTGCAGATAGGGTTCGTCGGTGTGCAAAACGATGGAGCGCAATTCGGTGGGCCATTGCTTCTTGAGGAAACTAATGGACAGCACGATCCACTCGCGTAGTTCTTCCTGAAGCTGCCTGTCCTTCGACACCTCTTCGACGGTGTGAGGGAAGCTAGCTACGCCCCCGCCCAAGATGCTGGAGTCTGTGCGTAGTTTGCGACCGCTCTTGCTACGCCCTTCGCGCATCAAGGCTTCGACTTCCGGAGCCATTTCGAGCGGATGGACTCCATAACACAGCAGGGGCGGAAGAGGGTGGTCGATATGTGGCGTCGAGGCGAAGGCGCGATCCCCTCTGCCAAGATGGCGTAGGCGCTCCGCCGGCCCGGCGTCTTGTGGCCGTTCTTCCACTTCTTGGGTAGTCTGGGTTCTGCGGCGTAGGTTTCGACAGTGATGAATCCCGGTCTGGTCTCGCTCATTTCGAGGACTCCGCTTGGGGGTCTGTGGTCTTGCCCGAATCCAGATCCGCTGAGTCAGCGACTTGGGATCGACGAAGGATGGCCTTGGAAGCCTTGGTCGGACGACCACGGCGGCGCTTTGTGGGCTGGGCGTTGGCCAGGCCAGCGAGCCAGCTGTCTACGTCGACCCTGCGGAAGAAGATCTTCCGGCCATGCCCCGGGAGGCGAAGCACTGGCGGTAGCTTGTCTTTGTATTTGCGCAGGTACCGGTAGCCATATTCTTCAGAGATACCGCCGGCAGCGTCAGAGCAGAACTCCGAGAAGCCCATGGTCAAAGTGCGCGTGTTGTGCGTCATGAGCAGATTCTAGTTATAGATATAATAATTCCGTCCCAAAAAGTTCCCCATCTTGGATAAACCGGTGTTAACGCCTATGGCCAGGAAATACGAGAGGAAGCGTCAGCGGTCGATGGATGAGGACACCAGGAAACTACTGGGTGCTCGTCTCATGGAGCTGATCGTCGCCAGATCAGGGGGACAGGATGATCTGGAAAGGCGCAAGAGGGCCGAAGTGATCTTGAACATCGCTCCTCGCGAAGTGAAGCCGAAGCTGCGGCTCAGGCGGGACGGAAAGTTCGGGAGGGATCCGGGGTCAAAAGCGCTCGATGTGGTAACGGGTCAGTGGATCGTGTCCGAGGATTTCATCGATAGGATGCGCCCAATTGCCTACGCGAAGACCGGCATCCCGGCGGATCTGCTCTCGGTCGAAATCATGCTTCTCTACAGGTCATTCGATGAGTATCGAGCCGAGATTGATGCCTTCAAGGGTAAGCTTCGCGCGCTGGTTCAACCCATGGTGAAAAAAGCCAATAAGACACGGCAGCCAGCTTTTGCCTATGGACTCTTGGCGGAAGCACTGGAGAGTGTGGTGCCGGCCGATGCCCAGGATGATTTAAAGTTACCTGACCGGTGGTGGCCGATCCCGGAGTCGGACCCGGGTGTCAGACTGGTCGACATCGCGGTGAAGGCCCAGGAGGCGCTGCGTCCCCGGAAGCGGCGGAGCAGGAAGGCAAATAGGTGACAACTTCGCTCCGCCCCGGGGTGGCGACGTTGCCCAGATGTACTATCCTCACGGTGCCCTGATGGTGTGTCCCGCGGCGGCGACTGGGGCTCCGGGGACACTATAGGGACACTGAGAGGTCGAATTAGGTGGGTTTAGGTGGGTTTAGATCGGTTCGAGTCGGATGTAACTTATTGATCAACAACGGTGTTGCGTAGGAAAGCGGAAAAGCTCTGACGTAGATTTGGCACTCATAATGCTGAGGTCGGTGGTTCGAGCCCACCCGTACCACCATTTTAAGCAAAGCGATTCAGGCTGAATTTTTTCTTCTTTCGGACACCACCGACACCTATTTGATTGCTGAGGCCGGAGGTTCGTCGGCGCGCTACGCATCCCGCTCCGCGCGCCTGCCCGGGGCGCACATCCCTGTGCGCCCGCGCGGCGCAGTGCGCCGCACCCACCCGTAGCCACCAAATTTGATCATTGTGTAAGAGGCGAGGTCAGTATCCTAGCAGACACCGATTTCAGCATTATTCCTCAATTGATCTGGTCGGTGGGTGAGCGGCGTAGCCGCGAACGCCCGCCAGGGATGGCGGGCCGGACTTTCGCGAGGCAGGATGCGGAGCGAACGGCGAGCTGGCCTACGCATCCCGCTCCGGCCAGCTGTGCGGGACGGCCCTCCCTGGCCGTCCGCGCGGCGCATGCGCCGCATCCACTCGTAGCCACCACCAAATTTAATCGTTGCGTAAGAATAGAGATCGGTCTGGGCCGATATGATCCTAGCGGGTGCAGACGGCCGTTTCTTCGCCTTTCCATGCGGAACGGATGCAACCTTCTATCAGGTGAGCAAGATGATCGGCCGCGTGAAGGCTGGGGTGTATGTGATCGGGATCGAACCATTTCGAGTCGGTATGCAATACCCAGAAACCATGGTCTCGGGCAGCCTGTTCGGCCACGCTGTTGAACTGGGCGAGCGCTCCTGGGGGAGCACAATACTGCGGCGGGATCTGAGTGGTATCCACCCAGATGCCGAGCTTAGTCCTGGGCTTGAGCGCATCGAAGATCTTGTTCAGGCGCACCCGATAATCGTCGGGGCTGACTTTCGTGCCGATGGAAGTGCAAGCGCCATTCACGAAGGCACGTCCATTCGCGATCTCATGTACGCCGCTGTTGAAGGTGATCACATCGACCTGCCCGGTGTCGCGCAGGTAGCCCGGAAGATGTTCGAGGATAGCCTGGGTCTGGCCGTTGTTGCATTTCTTTGCTTTCTGCCAACAGGCATGGCTGGCTTCAAATTCCGGGGCCAGATCTTTCCTGAGGATCGGGAAATAGATGGTACTGATGCTATCGCCATACACTTTGACGGATAAGGGCTTTCCGGCATCCCACGCCCGACTATCTGCACCGCCGACGATGGCCGCCATCGCCAGCATGATCCCCAGTATCTTCATTTCCGCCGCACCTTCGGATTTCACAGGGAAAGTCACAGTAGGCCGTATGCATCAGAGCCGTGCCGGTTTCTCTCCACGCCGGGCACTATGCTCCCCACGATATTATCAGGGGCCGGAAAATGAAACCGGCCTCAGTCGAGGCCGGTCGTTTGTGAGCCATCCATGGCTCGATATGGTCTAGATCAGATGACTCAGCGGCAGGGCGGAGGACTGGGTTCCGGGGGCTGCGGATGCATGGGCTGCTCGGGAGGGATGCGGGCATCTGGATTGCGCGGCATCGCGTGCGTGTTGGTGGTGCCGTAAGGTGCGCGCGTGGTCGGCGGCACGGTGTTGGCGGATCCTGGCGGGCAGCGCGTGGTCATGCTTGGCGGCATGGCGGTGGCGGAGTGCGGCGGAGTGGTGGGCGACGGGGCCGCCACCGCGGCAGCGCCGATCACCAGGCCGGATATAGTCGCATAGATGTATTTCATTTCATTCACCATATTGGCAGCGCGAGCCATCCTTTTGGGCTCGCATGTTCAAAAGCTAGACCGCAGATGCCCCTGCTTCCGTGCGCCATTCCACAGTTCGACATACATCGGTGATGCGATGCTGATGCGACGTGACATGATGTCGCATGTGTCCAAACAAGAATAAACGAGGAGGGCGAGATGAATAACCCTGTGAGGTTGGTGGGGATCCTGTTGATCGTCGGCGGCGTGCTAGCACTCATCTACGGCGGGTTCAGCTATCCGAAGTCGCATGAGGCCAAGGTGGGGCCGGTGGCCTTCGACGTGAAGACCCAGGAGCACGTGAGCGTGCCAGTGTGGGCCGGCGGCGGCGCGGTGGTGCTGGGAGCGTTGCTGCTGCTGGTGCCCGCGGGCCGCAGGCGCTAGGCGCGGGCCTGCAGCTTCTCGTTGGTGTGGGTGAGCCGCTCGATGAGGGTATGGGCGAACACCTTGTAGAACCTGAGCTGGCATTCCCGTGAGGCCCGCTCCATCAGCGTGGAATTGACCTTGAGCACGTGCACGTCGCTCTTGGCCCGCACCGTGGCGCTGCGCTTTGTCTTGTTGAGGTAACCCATCTCGCCGAAGCAGTCGCCGGCCTTGAGCGCGCCCAATAGGGTCTTGCCCTTGTGCACGGTGGCGTCGCCGGTGACGATCACGAAGAAGCTGTCGTCCAGCTCGCCTTCCTGCACCACCACCTCGTTGGCCTTGAAGATCTTCCAGGCGCCGGCGCGCATGATCTCCCAGGTCTCGGGCTGGTCGAAGTCGCTGAAGAAGGTCAGGTTGCGCAGCAGGTTGTAGCGCTCCTGCTCGGAGATCTCCTCGGCCTGGGCAGCCAGGGCATCCGAGACGTTGATGAGGTCGCCGGCCACGTCCATGCCGGTCTTGTAGCGCTGCTTCAGGTTCTTCTTCAGGCAGCGCATCACGATCTTGTTGAGCGAATCCGGCACGTCGCCGCGCAGCTGCGAGACCGGCGGCGGCTCGACGTTGATGATCTGATGGGTGAGGCTGGGCAGCGAGTCGCCGTAGAAGCAGGGCACCCCGGCCAGCATCTCATAGGTCATGACGCCCATGGCCCACAGGTCCGCTTGGTTGCTGACGTCCTCGTCGCGCACCTGCTCCGGCGACATGTAGCGGGGCGTGCCGACGATGCCGGTGATCTGGGTGGACTGGCCCATGGCGTGCTTGGCGATGCCGAAGTCCACGATCATGATCTCGCCCTTGGGGCCCATCATGACGTTGGCGGGCTTGATGTCGCGATGGATCACGCCGTTGCGATGCGCGTAGTCCAGGGCCTTGGACATGGCGAAGAAGATCTCCACCACCTTCTTGACCGGCAGCAGGTTGTCCTGGCGGGTGTGCTCGGTCAGCGGCTTGAAGTCTTCCAGGTACATCATCACCACGTAGCGCAGGCCGCCTTCCTCGCCGGCGTCATAGATGGGCAGCACGTTGGGGTGCACCAGCTTGCCGGCCACGTGGGCTTCGTTGAAGAACAGCTTGCGGTAGAGTTTGGCCCGGTTCTCCTCCATGTCGGCATCGGAGGCATACACCTTGATGGCCACGTCGCGGTTGGCGAAGGGGTCGTTGGCGAGGTAAACGATGCCGGAGGCGCCGCGACCCAGCTCCTTGCCGATGGTGTACTTGCCGAGTTTCTTGGGGACGGCGACGGTCACGGCTGGCACCCGGCCTTCAGCAGCATCCCGCTCACGCCCTGGGGCGACACCAGCACCGGCTGCGGGTTGGGCGGCTTGACGGTGAAGACCTCCTTGCCGGAGGCGTCCTGGTAGGACTCCCGCAGCAGCGTCTGGCTGTAGAGGGTGCAGTCCATGATCACATCCGTGGTGCGGGTGGAGTACTCGATCTGCTTCAGGTCGGCGCCGGTGGTGAGCTTGCCGGGTGTGACGTACTCGAAGCGGAAACGGGCTTCCACGTTGTTGTTGGAGCGGTGGTCGGGGCTGCCGAGCAGATATACACGCTGGCTGCCGCGGGGATCCATGCCGAGATAGGTCCAGTCAAGCGGGATGCCGCAAGCGGCCTTGTACATGATGCCGGTGACGCTGTTGGGCGCCACCGAGTCCGGCGGCGCGTCCTTCGGCGGGGTGACGCCGAACACCGCCACGTCGTCGGCGTCGTAGTAGGTCTCATGCACCAGATTCAGGGTCTGGTTGGCGCAGTCCATCATCACGTCTTCCTGGCGGCTCAGGTAGCTGACCTTCTCCAGGGAAGGTGACTTCACCATCTCGCGCGGATCGTGGTAGACGAAGCGGAAGCGCGCCTTGACGATGGCCTTCTGCTGGCCGCGGCCGGCGGGTACACGCGCGTAGATGTCCTGGGTCTTCTGCGGGTCGCTGCCGAGCGCGGTCCATTCCAGGGACTTGCCGCAGGCGCCCTCGTAGACGATGTCGCTGACGCCGCCGGCGAACACCGGCGCGGTGTCGCTGCCTTCCGCGGGCTTCACGTGGTAGACCTCTTTGTCGTCCACGTCGTGGTAGGTCTCGTCCAGCAGCCTGAGGCTCTGGCTCTTGCAGTCCACCTGGATGAGGTCGCGGCGCTCGACATAACTGACCTGCTTCAGGTCAGAACCGGTGAGGGTGCGGGGACCGGTGAACTCGAAACGATACAGTCCTGTCACGCTGTCCTTGCTGCGCTGCAGGTTCTGCACATAGATGTTCTGGGTGCCTTCGGGATCGTTGCCCAGGTAGGTCCAGGCCTGGCCACCCGACATATGAGCGGGCAAATGGGCTGCGCAGGCAGCCACAAGGGCAGCCAGCAGCGGCGCGGTGAGGCGGCGCGGAGAAAGTCCCTTGCCATTCATATGTTAAACAATATCTCTAACGCGGCAGTTTCACAACTGCAGCCAACCCCTTGATTAGGCTGGACCGTGGCCTTGGCGCCAAGCTCGTATGCGCGCCTCCCGCTCGGCGCGCCGTGCCCTGGCGCGCTCCAATATCCCCAGGCGTTCGGCATCGGCGGCCTCGCTCCAGACCCGGATCTCATCCAGGCTGCGGCCGCAGCCCAAGCACACGTCCTGCTCGTCCAGGCAGCAGTTGCGCACGCAGGGTGAGGGGACCTGGGAGTCCATCAGGCGCCGGAGGAACGCAGGATCAGCACCAGGAACAGCAGGTAAGCCACGCCGTTCAGGAGCAGGTATACCGGGGTGAGCCGGCGGCGCAGGGTCAGGAACAAGGTCCAGAGCGCCATCCCCAGGGTGATACCCATGGTCCATAGCACGTCCCGATCCGGCCGCCAGGTGGCGAGCTGCATGCCGAAGGCGGGGAGCAGGGTGCCCTGGAACACCATGGCGCCGGTGAGATTGCCGAAAGCCAGGGTGTCCTTGCCGCGCCGCACCCACAGGATGCTGTTGAACTTCTCCGGCATCTCGGTGGCCACGGGGATCACGATCAGCGACAGTACCAGGGTGCTGAGGCCCGTGAGGGCTGCCACGTGCTCCACACCCATCACGAACAGCTTGGCGCCGGCGATGATGAGGCCCAGTGCCAATATCAGTTGCACCAGTTCCATGCCGAAGTTATGCGGCAGTCCCAGGCGCTTGGCATGCAGCGGCTGATCCGCCTGGGTGCCATGGCCGCCCTTCACCAGGGAAGCCGAGGCCTGGATGGTGTTGTACACGTAGTAGCCGTACAGGAACACCAGGCACATGCCCGCGACGGCGTGTACCGCCGGATCCTTGGGCATGAACAGGCTGAGGAAGGCGATGAAGTAGGCGACCATGAAATAGCCGAGATCCCGCACCAGGCCGCTGAACTCAGGCTTGAGAGGCTGATTCCAGCCGCGCTTCTTGCCGGTGAACAGCGCTACCAACGCCAGCGCCAGGGTGATGAGCATCAGCGGCGAGCCGAGGATGGCGCCCACACCGATGCTCTCGCCGGAGCCGGAGTCGCCGCCGAAGAACACCGCGATGATGGGCACCACGGTCTCCGGCAGCGCGGTGGCCACGGCGGCGAAGAGGGAACCCACCACACCCTCGGAGAGCTTGAAGCGCGATCCCAGGTGCTCGAGGGAATTGGTGAAGAGTTCGGCGCCCACCAGGATGACGGCGAGGGCCGCCAGCAACTGCAGGCTATACAGGATCAGCACTGTCCATCTCCGTCAGGGCAGCGGGCAGGGACTACAGGACGGATTCTAACCGATTGGCTGGCGGGGCTGGTTGCGGGCGGTGTCCAGGGCCTGCAGGAACACTTCCGGGGGCTGCGCGCCCGCCAGGGCGATGCGCCCGTCGAGGATGAAGAAGGGCACGCCGCTGATCTGCAGGCGCGAGGCGGTCCTGAGGTCGTCTTCTACTTCGCGCTCGCCGCCGTCCCCGGCGAGGAACGCAGCTACGTCGACTTCGAGGCCGATGCCGGCGGCGATCTCCGCCAGCACGCGGCGGTCACCTACGTCGCGCCCTTCGATGAAGTAAGCGTCCATCAGGGCCTCCTTGAGCGCGCCTTGCTTGCCCAGGGTGCCGGCGAGCCACAGCAGCCGATGTGCATCGCGGGTGTTGGGACTGCGCTGGATCTTGCCGAACTGGAAGCCGATGCCGGCGTTCCGGCCCGCTTCTTCCAGGCGGGCATGTATGCGATCGACGGCGCCGGGACCGAACTTGGTCTCCAGGTACTGCTTGCGATCCACGCCTTCCGGCGGCAGGTCCGGGTTCAACTGGAAGGCGTGCCAGTGGATCTCGGCGTCCGGCATCCCGGCTTCGGTGAGCGCCTTCTCCAGATGGCGCTTGCCGACGAAGCACCAGGGGCACACGACGTCGGAAAAGACGTCTATCCGCATTTAGCGGCTGACCTTGGTGTAGATGACGCTCGGCTTGTCGCCGCGGCGGGAGTAGAGATGTTCGTCGGTGAAACTCTGCAGGGCCTCATCGCGTTCCTGTTCGGTGGCGTACCAGCGTTCCGCCACCCAATCCGGGCCCAGCAGGTGCGGGGCGGACATGGGGTCGTCCGGGGGCAGGGTGCAGCGGAAGCCGAAGCGTTTCTTGGAAGCGATATTCATGGCTCAACTCTGGGAGAAGTAACGATGCAAGTATTCCTCGAAGGATAGCGTATCCGAAGCTTCGATGGCGGCCTGTTCACGCAACGACTCTTGTGCCTGGTCGGTCATCCGCGCCTGCGTGGTGGCGGGCAGGGGATGCGCGAGGAAACACTCGCGGTGCTGCTCGGAAAGCCGCTTGGCGAAGCTGAAGAAGCTTTCGCCACGTTCACGCATGTCCCGGAGCACACGGGCGGAGGGCGTCCGATCCGGGTCTTCCAGGGCGGCGCGCTGCGCCTCCAGGGAGCTGCCGTAAGGCCGGGCCGGATCATCGCCGTCCAGCAAGCGGCAGAGAGGGATCAGATCCGATGTGATCTCCAGGCCCCAGTCCTTGAGTCTGATGCCCTGAGCGTCGCGCTCCAGCTCCAAGCCGGGTTCTCGCCCGCGGCGGGCCACCTTGAGCTGGTTCCGGCCGATGGCGGCCTGTTCGTCGACGTCGGTGGGCGGACTGTCCGAGAGCAGACAATGCAGCAGCAGGGCCTCGATGACGCGCAGCGCCGGCTCGTCGGCGCCCACCGGATCGTAGGCGTTCACGTCCAGGGCCCGCACCTCCAGGTACATCACCCCGCGCCGCTTCAGCGCCAGGGTCGCCCGCTCACCGCTCTCGATGGGCTGCTTGGGGCGGATGGAGCCGTAGAACTCGTTCTCGATCTGCAGGATGTTGGCATTCAGTTGGCGGTACTCGCCTTCCACCTTCACGCCGATACGTTCGTATTCCGGCGCCGGGGTGCTGATGGCACGACCCAGGGTGGTGACGTAATCAGCCAGACTGTTGTAGGTGACGCCGATGCGGGCCTGGTTGTCGTTCTTGTAACCGATGTCCGAGAGCCGGAGCGAGGTGGCGTGCGGTTCGTACAGGGTATGCGCGTCGAAGGCCGGGAACTTGAGGTCGCGGCCCCCCAGGAAGGTGCTGCACATGGCCGGCGAAGCGCCGAACAGGTACGGCACCAGCCAGCCCAGGCGCTGGAAGTTCCGCAGGGCGCGGAAATACCAGTCGTCCTGGAACTCCCGCAGCGTCCGCCGGTCATCTTCCAGGGCCTGCAATACCGGCCACAGCGGCAAGGGGAAGGAATAGTTGAAGTGCACGCCGGAGATGGTCTGCATGGTGCGGCCGTAGCGCCAGCCCAGGCCACGCCGGTACACGTGCTTCATCATGCCCACGTTGGAATCGCCATAGCGGGCGATGGGGATGCTGGCGTCGCCGTCCAGCGCGCAGGGCATGCTGGTGGCCCAGAGCATCTCCTTGCCCATCTGCGCGTAGGCGAAGGCATGGATGTCCATGAGTGAGAACAGGGTCTGGCGCACATCCGGGAACGGCGAAGTCACGAATTCCAGCAGCGCCTCGGAGTAGTCGGTGGTGATGTGCGGGTGGGTGAGGGCGGAGCCGGTGCCGATGGGGTGCGGCGTATCCGCCAACTTGCCCTTGCGCGTGACCCGCAGGCTCTCCTTCTCCAGCCCCTTGCCGCCGCCGCGCAGCAGCGCGCCCGCATCCGGGTGGGAGGCGAGTTTCGCCAGGCGCTTGTCGAAGGAGTGCGTCATGCGGAGTGGCTGGAGGCGTCGCAGGCGGCCATGGTGGCCCATATGGGACCAAAAGACCAGACCGCCGATCCCCCAAAAAAATGACGGCCGGTTGATACCGGCCGTCACATCAGCATGGTATCCGCAGGGTTACCAGCAGCTGCCGGTATCCGTGGTGGCGCTGGTGCTGCCGGAGGTGCGCTTGCCGGTGTTGTCGAGGTTCATGACGGTGCAGCCCGTGTCGTTGGCCTGGGGGCCGCCGCTGACGGCCGTGGCGGTGAGCTTGTATGCGATGGGGCTCAGCGTCGACGCGGTTATGTTGTAGTACTTGTTCGGACTGCTCTGCAGTCCGCTGAGGAAGTTGCCGGAGGAATCTTCCACGGTGGAGCAGCCCGTATTCTGATAGGTGCCGTTCGAGGAATAGCAGCGTTCCAGGGCCTGGGCGAAACGGGTGAGCTCGGTCTTGGCCTCGGCGCGACGTCCCTTCTGCATGGACTTCAGGTATGAGGGATAGGCGATGCCGGCGATGATGCCGACGATGGCCACCACCACCATGAGTTCGATGAGCGTGAAACCGTTCTGGCGCCGCATGCGATGTTCTCCCCTGGATTATCCTGCCCGGCGCAACCGCGCGCGGTGGCTAGAGTTTGCGCGTAGGTCCCGCCCCTGTCTACCCCACCTCCGCCCGGCACGAGGCCGGACGGAAGCGGGAGTGCGGTACTACCTCAGTTGGTGGGACTCAGCTGCTGCCAGGATAGCCGGCCGCCGCCGCCGCTCACACTTTCTTGGGTCATGCCTACGGCGCCGGTGCTGCCGGAGTAGTACTTGTACTCCAGGGTGGCGCCGCGGATGATGCCGGGCGTCTTGATGATGCCCACGTTGGACTGCTTGCCGCTCACCGGCACCGTGGCGGTCACCGACGCGCCGGTCTTCGGATCGGTATAGGTCACCTTCACGTAGTCGTTGCTGTTGACCTTGCCGTCGCCGTTGATGTCGTAGGGCGAGATGTCCAACTGGCCGCCGTCGTCGGCGTCCAGTTCCATCAGCCAGGAGATGCCGCCGAACTGGCAGGCGTTGCCCTGCGGTATCAGGGTGGTGAAGATGATGCGGCCGTTGTCCAAGACGGGGTCGCTCACCACCCGTTCGCCCTGGGCGGTGGGGTAGTTGAGGTCCAAGTACCAACCCTGCTGACCTGTCGCCATCTTGTAAGGCGTGGTGACGCGGAAGCTGGTGCCGCTCACCGTGGTCTCCTGCACGATCGACTGCTGCAGCAGGTTGCTGCGCAGCACCTGGTCGGTGGAGGCATTGCCCTTGTCGTCGATGAGGCCATAGAAGCTCTGCACCGGCGGGCTGCTGGCCACGGTGTTATCGCCGGTCTGGAAATAGGTGCCGGTGCCGAAGTACACCATGACCTCGCCGGTGCTGCTCAGGCCCACCTGCGGACGATCGGTGATGGGCTGCACGTTGCCGCTGGAATCCTTGGCCGTGAACAGCGGCGCCGGGTTACCGCCGGACTTGAAGGTGTAAGCCCACTTGCTGTTGTCGGTGTCGCTCACGTCGAGCTTCCAGAGGTTGCCCTGCAGGTCGCCGGCGTAGAGCGCATCCACGATCCGGTCGTTGTTGAAGTCGATGGGATTGGGGGCGCCCATGCCGTTGTTGAGGCTGCTGGACCCCACCAGGGTATCGAACTTCCGGAGCACCAGGGTGCGCAGGTTGTACATGTAGATGATGGCGTGCTGGTTGGGGCTGTTATAGCCGTTGCCGAAGATCACGTACCAGTCGCCGTCGTTCATGCGGGCGATGGTGGCGGAACCCAGGGTATAGCCCATGTCATCGTCGCTGACCGTGGCGCCGTCGTAGTCCCAGAGGATGCTGGAGGTGCTGAAGCTGCTCGGATCGCTCACGTCCAGGAGATAGATCTCGCGGGCGCCGGCGCCGGTGGTGCCCACCAGCAGGGTCTTCCAGCTGCCGCTGGTGTAGGCGTCCACGCCGGTGGCCGAGCCGTCCACATAGTACTGGTGCGTGTAGGCGGGATCGGTCAAGGCGCTCAGGTTCGGATATACGCCGCGCGGCACGTAGTCGAACACTTCGGCCCCGGTATTGGCATTGAAGCCATGCATCATGCCGTCGTTGGAACCCACATAGAGCATGGGCGTACGACTGGCCTTCCCGGCCACGAAGCTGTTGTAGGTGGAACCATCGCCGGGGATGTTGGCGAAGCTGAAGTCCTGCACGCCGACGAACTGCGGGTTGGAGTTGACGATGTCGCCCAACAGCGTGGAGCGGCTGCGGTAGGTGCCGCTGTTGGTCTCCTCGTTGGATTGGTCGCCGCGCAGGTAGTTCAGGCGGTTCGAGCCCTGGCCATCGCTGACACCCGCATAGCTGGTGTTGAGCTTGGCCTGTTCGGTGGCGTTGAGGCTGGACCACAGGAAGCTTATGCCGCCACCCTTGCCGGAGTTGGCGGTGTCATCCCAGGTGAAGATGCTGCGGCTCGCGGCCGCGGGGATCAAGGCGCTGGCCGCCCAGGCCTGGGTGCCGATGCTGCCGTCGCTGTTGATGGGGAAGGCCAGCACTTC
>DASXYJ010000308.1:0-7719 GCA_036502565.1 Gammaproteobacteria bacterium | reverse complement strand
GCGTCCCTCGATGAGGACTACGCCGGCAATTAAAGGTCGATCTCGGTCCCGACGCGGCGCGCCAGCGCCGCGTCGTAGACCAGCTGGGCGGCCACGGCGTCCTGCACCGCCACGCCGACTGACTTGTAGAGCGTGATCTGCCCGCCGGACTCCCGCCCCTTCTGCGTCCCCGCCAATACTTCGCCGATCTCCGCATGCACCGTGGCGCCCACCAGGTCTCCCGGGCCCGAAGGCGGCGGCGCCAAGGCCGCGGCACGGGACTCCACGAACACCCGCGCTCCTATGACGGCTTCCGCGTCCAGTTCCCGCCCCGCGGGGTTAAGGCCCACGGAATTCACGTGCATGCCGGGTTCCAGCCAGGCGCCCTGCACCACCGGCTGATCCGCGTGGGTGGTGGCGCAGACGATGTCGGCGCCATGGAATGCTTCAGATCCGATCGCGTAGCCACGGGAAGCCACGCCCAACTCTTTGCCGAGCGACTGGGCCACCCCTTCCGCCTTCTTCGCCTCACGCCCTGCTATCCGCAATCCCTTGAGCCTGCGCACCCGCGCGACCGCGCGCGCATGACTTACGGCCTGCACGCCGGTGCCCACGATGAGCAGGGTCGAGGCGTCTTCCCGCGCCAGGAGCCGCGTCGCCAGCGCCGAGCCCGCGGCGGTGCGGATGGCGGTGATGACGGCGCCATCCAGCATGGCTTTCGGCGCGCCGGTGTCTGCATCGAAGAGCATCACCACGGCTTGGTGGGTGTGCAGGTTACGCCCGGCATTGCCGGGGAACACCGTCACCAGCTTGCAGGAGAGCGTGCGACTGGAAGGCAGATACGCCGGCATGCTGCCCAGCAGACCTTGACCTTGCACCAACGCCGCGGTGCGGGGCGGCATGGACACCTTGCCGGTGGAGAGTTCCACCATGGCGGGCCCGAGGGCCTCGATGAGCGCATCCCTATCCAGGAGCGCGCTTACCTCATCGGCGTTCAGCAACAGCATGTTCAGCTCGGCGGGACTGGGCGCTTCTTGGTGCCCGCCAATTCTGCGTCCGTCTGTTCGACGTTGCTCTTGGAGAAATAGTCGAAGTAACCCCAACCGCCGTACTGCGGCTTGAGGGTGGCCAATACCGCATCCGTGAGCGCCTGGCCGGATCTGCCCGCGGCGCGGGCATCGCCCACCGCCTTGCGCAGGCTCACCAGATAATCCCGGAACGCACTCACGTCAGCCGCCTTGCCCAACTCACCATGGCCCGGCACGAACGTGGCATCCGGATACCCCTTCATGAAGCTCTCGTCGGTGGCAATCTGCTGCCGGGTGTCGGCGTCGATGAGGTTCGGCAGGTCGTGGTCCCAGAAGAGGTCGCCCGTGAACACCACCTTGGCGTCCGGTACCACCACGATGGAATCGCCGCCGGTATGCCCCTGCACCACCTTGACGATGACCCGGCGGTCGCCGAGCCATAGCGTCACGCCGTCCTTGTAAGTGACGGATGGCAAGGTGAGGCTTTGCACCTGCGCCTTGTCCTCCGGCTTCGGCGTGGGGCCGAAGAACTTCAGGTTCTCGGTGCGCTCCCAGGCCCGTACGTTGTCCTGGGCCAGGATCACGGCGCCGGCCTTCTGGAAGATGCCGTTGCCCATCACGTGATCCAGGTGATAGTGGGTGTTCACCACGTAGCGGATGGGCAGCGGCGTGGTCTTGCGGATGGCATCCAGCAAGGCCTGGGCCGCCTCCAGCGTCTGGAAGTCATCCACCACCAGCACGCCATCGGAGCCGATCACGAAACCGGTGTTGCCGCCGGCATGGCTGCCGGGCGCCGAGATCGCCGCCCACACGCCTGGGCCAAGCTCGTGCAGGGTGAAATAGCTCTTGGGCGCATCCGCCGCAGAGATCGCGCCGCCCCACAGGCAGGCCAGCACCAGGCACAGGTTCCTCATGGCCGCACCCCCAGGCGATATGACGCATGGATTCTAACGCCCCGCCGGTGCGAAGATGGCTCCCCGACGCAACCCTTTCGCCGCGCGGCGGGCGTCCTAGGTCTAGGGAATAAGTTCGTCGCTCCAGGCATCCTAATCAAGGCCTAAGGAGGAGAATCACCATGCGTCGCCTCAGCTTCGTCTGCCTCATCCTGTTCGCGACCGCCTGCGCTGCCAGCTCAGCCACATCCGAGAGACTCGTAGGCCTATGGGGTAGTGAACGGGTGTTCGGTCCGGTATCGAGCGGCACGCTGACGCTGGATGGCCGCGGCGATGCGTGGCAGGCCTCCATCGGTGGCTTGAGCACCGCAGCGCATGCCGAAAAGGGCTCCGTATCCTTCACCTTGCCCGGTGGTCAGGGGAGTTTCCGCGGCACCCTAAGCGCGGACGGCGGCCGCGTCGAGGGCTTCTGGATCCAGCCGCCCGGCGTCACGCTGCAATCTGCCTATGCCACGCCAGTGACGCTGGTCTCGACCGAGGCCAAGGTATGGCGTGGCGAAGTCCATCCGCTCGTCGACCGCGTCTCCCTGTACCTGGTAGTGAGCCGCGCTGATGACGGCAGCCTCAAGGCCTTCATCCGCAACCCGGAGTTCAACTTCGGCATGCACCGCGCCTACAAGGTCACGATCAGCGGCAATCAGGTGACCCTGGACAATACCCAGCGCAGTCATGACAGCCTGCACGGCGAATACGACCCGGAACAGGACACCTTGACAGTAGTGCTGCAGGGTATCGGGAGCTTCGACTTCACCCGCCGCGACCGGGATCATGCCCCGGGTTTCTATCCCGCCACGCCCGCCGCGCCCTATGCCTACCGTGAGCCGGTACAGGAAGACGATGGCTGGAAGCCCGCGACCCTCGAGGAAGCGGGCCTCGACCCCAAGCCGCTCGCCACGCTCACGCAGCAACTGCTGGACCAGAAGACCGAGTGGTACAACACGCCCTATATCCAGAGTGTGCTGGTGGCACGCCACGGCAAGCTGGCCTTCGAGGAATATTTCTACGGCTTCGATCTGGACCGCGTGCATGACACCCGCTCTTCCGGCAAGAGCCTGGCGGGAACGCTGGTGGGGATCGCGCTGGACCACGGAGCCAAGTTCAGCGTGGACACGCCGGTGTTGAATCTGCTGCCGGAATACCACGAGCTGGCCCACCCCGACCCCCGCAAACAGCAGATCACGGTGCGGGACCTGCTCACCATGGACTCGGGCCTCGACTGCGACGACAACGACGACGGCTCACCGGGCAACGAAGACACCATGCAGGGGCAGCACAAGCAGCAGGATTGGTATAAGTTCATCTTGGATGTGCCCATGAAGGACGACCCGGGCGACAAGAAGGCGGTGTACTGCACTGCCGGCATCAACCTGCTGGGTGCAGTGTTGCGCGACACCACCCATACCAGCTTGTTGGATCTCTTCCAGCACTACTATGCGGAGCCGCTGCAGATCCGCGATTACCACGTGAACCTCATGCCCGACGGTGACGCCTACCTGGGCGGCGGCATCTATCTCAGGCCCAGGGACATGCTCAAGCTCGGTCAGCTGTATCTGAACGGAGGCAGCTGGGACGGCAAGCAGGTGCTGAGCAAACAGTGGGTCGGCGCGGCCGTCACCCAGTATTCCTACTTTGCGGCCAACGACTTCACTCCCGGCCACGGCTACGGCTACACCTGGCACCTGTTCGAGGTCAAAGTCGGCGATAAGACCTACAAGGAATACATGGCTCAGGGCAACGGCGGGCAGCTGGTGCTGGTGGTACCGGATCTCGACTTGGTGGTGGTCATCACCGCCGGCAACTACGGCAACTTCCCGGTCTGGAGCAAGTTCTTCCTGGACCTCATGCCCCAGTACCTGATCCCCGCCGCCGGCGGCTGAGACAAGAACGGGACGCCGAAGGGCATCGGCGTCCCGTCGCGGCATCCTTGCCGCGCCTCCAGCGGATGTTCAGTGCACGGGGGCGTCATATTCCTTGTAGTGCAGGACCCGCAGTTCATTGGCCGACTTGGCGGCCTTGACCGGCGGCAGCTCCTGCTTCGGCTTGGCAGCGGCCTGCAGCTCTTCCATATGGTGCAGGCGCGCGCGTTCCAGGGAACGGCCCACGGTCTCCATCAGCTCGTCCACGCTCTCGCCGCTGTGGTATTCCACCACGCCGATGGTGAGGGTGAGGTCCAGCGATCCGGCCATGGTGCGGACGGACTGCAGTTCCACGGCGGAGTGCAGCTGACGGGCGCAGGCCAGGGCACCACGCAGGTTGGAGCGCGGCAGGATGATCCCGTAGAGCCCGTCACCCACCTTGCCCAGGGGGTGATAGCTGCCATCCTCTGCGTCATGCAGGCCCAGCTTGCCCAGCACCGCGCTGGCGCGGTCCACCACTTCCCGCAACAGCTGCTTGGTGACGGTCTCCGCGTGCTGCTTCTGCAGTGCCGCGAAATGGTCGATCTCCATGAGGCCGATGCTGAAGGCCACGCCGCCGGCGTCGGCACGATCCTTGGCACGCTTCAGCTCTTCCTTGAAGAAGGGGTACTTCAGGGCGATGGTGTCCAGGTCCTGCATGGTGATGGCGTGGATGCGGACCTTGGCCTCATCCAGCTCCTCGGCCTGGCGCGCGTTGGCCTCGTGCAGGCCTGCCTTCTCGTGGTGCGCGCGGCGGTAGTCGCGGGCCCGCAGGTACATGAAGCCGCACAGGGTGAGCGACACCACCAGCACGTAGAGGGCATCGTCGCGCCGCGGCATGCCCGGCGAGAGCATGGTGGAGGTGAAGGCATTGAGATAGATGGTGAGATATACCCCCTCCAGCACCAGCACCTGGCGCGGCGTGAGGTGGATGAGCCCGATGGTGATCCAGAGCAGGGACATCAGCACGATCTGCGGTTCCGGCGTGGGCGCCAGGAAAGCGTAGAAGCCGCCGCAGACGGCCAGCCCCAGCAGGCCCTGGGTGAGGCTCGCGCCGCGGTCGCCGAGGCGCTCGTGGAAACCGGTGAGCAGCGTGAGCGCCGACAGCACCAGGGCCAAGAGCGCCGCCAGTGCCAGGCGCGCCGCCGCATAGGCATTCAGAGGCGTCTGGAAGATCGGCAGCATCGCCGGCACCAGGCAGGCGGCATAGGCGCCGACGCCGCAGAGATAGGTCTTGAGGGTACGGTTCAGCATCGAAGTACTCCCTGTACATGGAGGACGCACGGCCCCGTGCATCGTGGCCTACACATTGCGCCGCACATCCGGGCGCAGCCATCGGCAGAACACTGAAAGGCATCTGAGGGATTGGCTGAAGGGCCCCGGAAAAGCTCCCTTCAGGGGCGCCGCCCCCTTGGATCGACGCTTCGGGAGCGAAGCGAAACCGCCGCTTTTCCCTGTTTCCATACCTTGCCCCGATGGTCTTCTCAGGGTTTCCCCGACCCTCGCGTAATCCCCGTCCTACAAAAAAGCTCCTCTATTTCACATAACCGACAGATACGTCGTGTCGCTGTCAGAGAAGTCCCGACGCAGGGGCGCGCCAGACCCCCGGCGCGATTCAGCGCAAATCCGATGGGGCGCGTGTCGGCTTGCTGATGAAATGCACCCATCACGAAATGCGCTGGAAGCGCGGAAGGGAGAAGACAATGCGGAAGTTCATCGTTCTCATGGCGGCGCTGTTGATGACTGCGCTCCTCCAGGGTTGTGGCGGCGGCAGCGCCGGGCTCAACGACCCCACCAGCGGCAGCAGCGACATCCCGGTGTCCGGCTCCAGCGATGGCAGCAGCAATAGCGACGCCGCCCCCACCATCACCTTCACCGGCTTCGCCGTGGTGCAGGTGGACGGCGCCCTGAGCGGCAAGGTGGTGGCCTTCTTCAGCGAGGACATGGACTCCTCCACCATCAACACCCAGAACTTCACCGTCACCGGTCCGGACCACAAGCGCATCCCGGGCAGCGTGCTCTACATCGGCGTCACCGCCGTGTTCACCCCCGACGCACGCTTCTCGACCGAGACCCACTACGTCGCCACCATCAGCACCGGCGTGCACAGCCTGAACGGCGTGCCCATGGCCCACGCCAAGGTGTTTGGCTTCACCACCCCCACTCCCTCCGCGCTCACCGGGGTGCTGGTGCGGGTCGCCTCCACCGAGCCCTCGGCCTACGCCATCGACGTGCCGGTGAACAACGGCGTGAACGTGACCTTCCGCCAGATCATGGATCCCGCCACCATCAATCCCTCCACGCTGGCGGTCTATGACCAAGCGGGTGCAAAAGTGGCGGGCCAGGTGCACTACTCCGGGCTCACCGCGAGCTTCGTGCCCGCCGGTTCGCTGCATCCGGGCACCACCTACCGCGTGATCGTGAGCACCGACGTCAAGTCGTTGGCCGGTGTGGGCATGGACGAGCCCTACAAAACCATGTTCACCACCGGCACCGATGGCACCACCGAGTCCGCACCGCAGGTGATGTACACCACCCCCCTGCACGGTGACAGCGGCGTGGACCTCAACGGCAGCGTGGTGGCGGCTTTCAACGAGTCCATGGATACGGCCACCGTCAACACCTCCACCTTCACCCTGAGCGACGCCGATGGCCAGCTGGTGGACGGCAGCGTGAGCTACATCGGCAACACCGCCATGTTCACGCCGGATGCACCGCTGTTGCCCCAGACCCTCTACACCGCCAGGATCAGCGGCGGCCTCACCTCCACCGGCGGCCTGCAGATGGGTGAGGACTACAGCTGGGTCTTCAAGACCGGCAGCTTCAGCACCGGCACCGCCCCCACGGTGGTGTTCACCAGTCCCACGGCTTACCAGAGCGCCGTGTGGAGCAACGCCATCATCAACGTCGCCTTCAGCGCAGTGATGGATCCCATGACCCTGAACTCCGCGAACTTCCAGGTCACCGACCAGGACGGCAACCCGGTGGCGGGCAGCGTCAGCTACATCGGCAACGCGGTGATGTTCACCCCGGACGCCTCCCTGGCCCCCGGCGTCCAGTACACCGTGACCCTCACCTCCGCCCTCAAGAGCAGTGCGGGCGTGGGCATCACCCCATACTCCTGGAGCTTCACCACCATGCCGATGCAGTGACGCAGAGCTTCATCCCGGGCAAGGACGCCCGCGACGAGGGAGGCAAGGATGCCTCCCTCGTCGTTTGTGGGGGAGCGGGACTAGAATGGATCCCTCCCCCCGCGACGTGGAGAGCGTATGGCCGCCAAGAAGAAGCTCCGCAAGCCCGCCGCCGCCAGGCGCCAGGCCAAGCCGGCGCAGCAGAAACCCCGCAAGAAGGTGGCCCCCATCCCCAAGGGCTTCCACACCGTCACCTCCTATCTCTTCGTGCCCGGCGCCGCCTACCTCATCGAGTACCTGCGCGCCGCCTTCGACGCCGAGATCATGTCCAAGCACCTGGACGGAGACGGCCGGGTCGCGGAGGCGCTGCTCAAGATCGGCGACTCGCTGGTGATGCTCTCGGAACCCCGTGAGCCCTGGAAGCCGATGCCCTGCGGCATCTATCTCTACGTGAAGGACACCGACGCCACCTACCGCAACGCCATGGCTGCCGGCGGCGTGAGCCTCATGGAGCCCGCCGACCAGTTCTACGGCGACCGCAACGCCGGCGTGCAGGACCCCTCCGGCAACCAGTGGTGGATCGCCACCCACATCGAGGACGTCTCACCCAAGGAGCTGGAACGGCGCATGCGTTCCCTGTGAAGCCGCCTATACTTCAGGCACCATCACAAACGCGAGGACGTCCCATGCAGAAGTTCATCCTGGACCCCTGGACCCCGCAACTGCTGAGCCT
>DASXYJ010000307.1:0-9341 GCA_036502565.1 Gammaproteobacteria bacterium | reverse complement strand
AGTTATTCAAGAGGGCGGCTTCCGCGCCGCGGGCAGGCCCCTTTTCTTTGCTCGCCCAAAGAAAAGGGGCGAAAAGAAAGGGCGCCCCCTGATGCCGGCCCGACGCGGGCTCCGCTGTGCGCTTCGCTCGCTGCGCAGCTTCACACACGAGGCTTCCCTGCCTCGCGTGTGAAGGCGCCGCCGTCCTGGCGGCGCCCTTCGGCTTGGCTTGCTCGCTCCAGTGCTCGCCGGCATCACAGGGGGTGAGAAGAATCAGACCGGCACCGGCGATCTCTTCTCTTACCTCCGTAGCGCGAGCCGAGCACTGGACTGAGCAAGGGATAGCCCCGAAGGGGGCGAAGGTGAGCTGCGCAGCAGCGGACGCTGAGCCAAGGATGGCAAGGCTGGAGGCTCATCAGGGATGATTGGAGAGATCTCATCCGTCCCTGGCGCCATCCCAGCTCGGCGTCCTGCCTCGCGTTCGCCGCTAAGCGGCTCACCCAGCCGGGCGTTTTTGGTTACTTTCGGCGCGCCAAAAGTAAGCCGCCGCCCGGAGGCGGCGGAACGGATTTGGACACGGATGTCATTCGCGAGTGCCGAAAAAGAAAACGGCGGCCTGTTGGCCGCCGTTTCCTTTAGATGCGAGTAACTCGGTTACTCGTGCCCCTCGGGCGGATACGCCGGAAGGTTCGGCGGCACCGGCGGCAGCTTGAGCGGGTGCGCCTTGATCTTGTCCATCAGGTATTTCACCGCGGCATCCAGCTGCGCGTCCTTGCCCTTCTGCAGGTCGCCCGGCATGTCATCCACCTGCATGTCCGGCTCCACGCCGTGGTTCTCCATCACCCACTGCGAGTCGAGCCCGTAGTTGGTGCCTTCCGGCACGGTGATGTAGCCGTTGTCCAGGAGCGGCCAGTCGCCGCGGATGCCGCGCACGCCGCCCCAGGTGCGCATGCCGATCAGCGGACCCAGCCCGTACTTGCGGAAGTAGTAGGGGAAGATGTCGCCGTCGGAGGCCGAGTAGGCGTTGATGAGGCAGACCTTGTAGCTGTTGGACAGCACCGGCGGATCGGTGGCCAGCGCGCTCTCGCGGTTGGTGGTCATGCCGGCCAGAATGCGGCGCAGGCGTTCCAGCAGGATCTGGTCGATGAAGCCGCCGCCGTTGAAGCGGTCATCGATGATCAGGCCCTGCTTGTCGATCTGCGGGTAGAACTGGTCGATGAACTGCTTCATGCCGTTCGCGCCCATGTCGTCCAGGTAGACGTAGCCCACCTGGCCTCCGGAGGCCTTGTCCACCAGCTCGCGGTTGTGGCGGATCCAGTCGTCCTGCCGCAGGTTCAGCTCGTCATGGATGGTGTCCACGGTCACATCGTGCTTGCCCCTGCCGCTGGCGTCGTCGGCGACGGTGAGGGTTACGGTGCGGCCGCGGCTGCCGACGAACAGGCTGTAGATGTCGGTGGGAGCCTTCAGCTCCTTGCCGTCCACCGCCAGGATGTAGTCGCCCTGGTGGATGCCGAGGCCCGGCTCGGTCAGCGGCGCGGCATAGTCGCGGCGGGTGTTGTCACCCTGGTAGATCTTCTCGAAGAAGTAACGTCCGGACTTGGCGTCCAGGCCGTAGTCGGCGCCCAGGAGGCCCGTGGCCACCAGCTGGCGATCGTCGTTGGTGTCGCCGCCGCCCACGTAGGTGTGGGAGTTGGAGAGTTCACCCTGGATCTCGCCGATCAGGTAGTTGAGGTCCTCGCGGTGTCCCACGTACGGCAGCAGCTTCGCGTAGCGGGCGCCGATCTCGTCCCAGTCCACACCGTTCATCTTGGTGTTGACGAAGAAGTCCCGCTCCAGGCGCCAGGCCATGTGGAACATCTCGGCCCATTCCTGCTTCGGGTCGATGCGGGTCAGCATGTGCGAGGTGTCGAGGATGCTGGGCTTGTCGTCGCCGCCGTCGGTGCCCATGAAGCCGAGCTTGCCTTCCGGCGTCTGCACCAGCGCGGTCTTGCCGTCGGCCGAGAGCACGTAGCCGCCCACGTCGGCGATCAAAGCCTTGTCCTTGCGCTTGTCCATGTCGAAGGCGTGCAGCGCGCCGCGTTCACCCGAGAGCGGGCCCTCGATGGTGAAGTTGGGCAGGGTCAGGTAGAGGACCTTGCCCGAGGTGGCCGTGAGGCTGGCGTAGTTGTCCGGCGGCAACGGTAGGGCCACCGCGCGGCGCATCAGGCCGTCCATGTCGATGTGGATGGTCTTGTCCTTGTCGGACTTGCCCTTGGAATCGTCCTTGGAGGGCACGCCCTCGTCGGAACGCGGCGCGAAGGGCGAGGCGGCGTCCTTGTCCAGGGTCGCGGCGTACACGCCGAACATCTTCAGGGTCGCGATGTTGAACTCGCTCTGGCTGAAGGTGGGATTCTCGTGGCGCGCCGAGATGAAGTACAGGTACTTGCCGTCCGGGTCGAACACCGGGTTGATGTCGGCGTCGAAGCTCGAGCTCACCAGGGTCGCCTTGTCGCTGCCCAGGCTGTAGAGATAGATGCCCGGCAGCTGGTTGTCGCGCTGCTTGCTATAGGCCAGCCACTTGCCGTCCGGCGACCAGCTGTAGTCGTGGATCTCGTTGCGCGGGTCCTGGTCGACGCGGGTGGCCTTGTGGCTCTTCACGTCCAGGTACCAGAGGTTGTGCTCGTTGTCGCTGAAGGCCAGCTTGCCGCTGTCCGGCGACCACACCGGCTTGTAGAAATAGCCGGTCTTGAAGTCGCTGACCACGGTCTCGGGACCGCCGGCGGCGTCGCGGACCGCGATCTGCTCCTCGCCGGAGGCGTCGGTCACGTAGGCCACGCTCTTGCCGTCCGGCGACCAGCTCGGGTTCTCCTCCTTGGCGTCGGAGCTCTGGGTGAGGTCGCGGGTCACGCCGTGGGCCGCCGGCAGCGTGTACACGTCACCGCGGGCCTGCACCAGGGCGCGCTTGCCGTTGGGCGAGATGTCGAAGCTGGTGTTGCCGGAGGGATCGTTGGCCTGGAGGTAGTGGGAGGCGTCGACCCAGCGCGGGCCGGTCTGCACGCCGTCATCCGGGATGTCGACGTTGAGCTTGTGCAGCTGTTCCGAGGGCAGGTCCATCACGTACAGCGAACCGCCCTGTTGGAACACGATGCCGTCGTTGCCCAGGCTCGGCCAATCCACGTCGTAGTCCTTGAAGTGGGTCACCTGGCGCATCTGCTTGGACGCGATGTCCATGGCCCACAGGTTGAAGCGGCCGTCGGCGCGATCCGAGGCCACGTAGATGCTCTTGCCGTACCACATCGGATCCAGGTCACCGCCCTTGGAGTCCACCGCGAGCTCGTCCTTGCCGGTCTCGAAGTCGTGGATCCAGGCGTTCTGGTGCATGCCCCCGGTGTAGCGCTTCCAGGTACGGAAGTTGGTGAAGATGCGGTTGTAGACGATGGACTTGCCATCCGGGCTCCAGCTGAACACGCCGCCCTTGTCCAGCGGCATCAGCTTCTCCTCACCGCCGGTCACCGGCACGGTGAAGTAGCGGCCGAACCAGCTGTTCATGGAGCTGCGGCGCGAGAGGAACACCACCTGCTTCGAGTCCGGGGTCCAGCCCAGCACCATGTTGTCGGGTCCCCAGCGCTCGGGCGCCGAATCCACCACGTCGGAGTGGAAGGTGAGCCGGCGCACTTCGCCGCCCGCGGCGGGCATCACGTACACGTCGGTGTTGGCCTCGTATTGGCCGGTGAAGGCGATCCACTTGCCGTCCGGCGAGTAGCGCGGCATCACGTCGTAGCCGGCTTCGGCGGTGAGCCGCTGTGCCGTGCCGCCGCTGCGTGCGACCTTCCACAGGCTGCCGTGGGCTTCGAACACGATGCTGTCGCCGTGCAGGGTCGGGAAGCGGGCGAAAGCCTCGCCGGCCTGGACCGCCTGTGCGAAGCAGGCGAGGCCGACGGCCAGGCCCAGGAGCCATGCGGGATGACGGAAGGACCGGGACATGTCGTTCTCCTTATAGGGAGCTTTTGCTGCGGATGTGCATTGAGACCAGCGGGAAGCGGCGGGGTTCCGCCGCGAGGCTGCGCCAGCCGGGACCCGGCATCCTCTGCCTTTCGCCCCCGACCCGTCAAACCGCCAGTGGCCTAGGCCGGGAGGGCTGGGGTATCCTTGTGCGCTGTTTTTGACCATATCCCGCGCCCAGGGGCACGGGTTCCAACCTCTCAGGAGTATCAGATCATGCGTCAAGGTTCCTTCGCCGCTGCGGCATTCGCGGCCGGCCTGCTCGCGCTTTCCCCGGCTCATGCCGCCACCACGACCAAGAGCCATGCTGTCGCCGCCGGCGTCCCCAAGATCGCGGTGGTGGACCTGCAGGAAGTGCTCGGCAAGTCGCATCGCGGCACCGAGGCCACCCAGTCGTTGCAGCAGAAGGCCGCCGAACTGCGCAACCAGGCCAACGACCTGAACGACAAGCGCAAGGCCATGAAGGATCAGCTGGACAAGGCCGATGCCAAGTCCGCCAACTATCAGACCCTCACCAAGCAGTACCAGGACGCCGACAACGCGTACCAGAACTTCGTGCAGGAAGGTAACCAGCTGATCGAGCAGCGCCGCCAGGAACTGCTGCAGCCCATCCAGCAGGAGCTGGGCCAGGTGCTGCAGACCTACACCAAGGCCAACCACATCGACATCCTGCTCACCAAGGGCGTGCCCGGCGCGCTCTCCGTGTCCGAAGCCTATGACGTCACCAAGGGCGTGACCGATGCGCTGGACAAGGATTGGGAGACGCTGCAGAAGACCATGCCGGCGGCGCCTGCCACTCCGGCTCCGGCTACCCCGGCCCCGGCCGCGACCACCAAGCACTGATAGTCCACGCGCCGCGCATGATCGATCTGCGCAGCGACACCGTCACCCGCCCCACCGCCGCCATGCGCCAGCGCATGGCGGCGGCGGAGGTGGGGGACGATGTGTTCGGCGACGACCCCACGGTCAACGCGCTGCAGGCGCGTCTCGCCGAGATGACCGGCCACGAGGCCGGGCTGTTCTTCTCCTCCGGCACCCAGTCCAACCTCGCGGCACTCATGGCGCATTGCGCCCGCGGCGAGGAGTTCATCATCGGTGCCCTCGGCCACAGCTATAAGTACGAGGCCGGCGGCGCCGCGGTGCTGGGCAGCCTCTGGCCCCATCCCCTCGACTACGAGGCCGACGGCAGCCTGGACCTGAAGAAGGTCGCCGCCGCCATCAAGCCCGACGACGCCCATTTCGCCAAGACCCGCCTGCTGGTGCTGGAGAACACCCAGAACGGCCGGGTGCTGCCGCTCTCTTATATAGAGGAAGCCGCGCGCTTCGCCCGGGACAAAGGGCTGCTGTTCCACCTGGACGGCGCGCGGGCCTTCAACGCCGCCGTGAAGCTGGGCGTGCCCATCCGGGAGATCGCCAGGCATTTCGACAGCGTGTCCCTGTGCCTCTCGAAAGGCTTAGGCTCGCCGGTCGGTTCCGTGCTGGTGGGCAGACGCGACTTCATCTACCGCGCCCACCGCATCCGCAAGATGTTGGGCGGCGGCATGCGCCAGGCCGGCGTGCTGGCCGCGGGCTGCATGCATGCGGTCGAACACCACGTGGACCGTCTCGCCGAGGACCACGCCAATGCCAAGATCCTGGCCGAGGGGCTCGCGGGCCTGCCGGGGCTCACGCTCGATCCCAAGCAGGTGCAGACCAACATGATCTTCGGTGCGGTGGACCCGGCGCGCATCGGCGCCCTCGCCGAGCATCTCAAGAAGCAGGGCATCGTGATCCTGCCCAACCCCAGCCTGCGTCTCGTGACTCACCTGGATGTCAGCAAGGACGACGTGCAGAAAGTCATCATCGCTTTCAAGGGCTTCTTCCGCTAGAACCCGTCTCCACATATCCGAGGTCTGCCATGCAATTCGTCGGGCTCGAGCACGTCCCCGCATCCCAGCGCATCTTCTGCGTCGGCCGCAACTACGCCGACCATGCCAAGGAGCTCGGCAACGCCATGCCGGCGGCGGGTTCCACTCCCATCATCTTCATGAAGCCCATCACCAGCCTGGTGAAGGGCGGCAGCCTGGCATTGCCCCGGCGCGTGGGCGCGGTGCATCACGAGATGGAGTTGGTGGTGGTGCTAGGGAAGGGCGGGAGCGACATCCCCGAGTCTGCCGCCATCGATCACGTGGAGGGCGCCACCCTGGGGCTGGACCTCACGCTACGGGACGAGCAGAAGCGCCTGAAGGATGCCGGTAGCCCCTGGGAACTGGCCAAGGCCTTCGACGACGCGGCGGCCCTGGGCAACTTCGTGCCCAGCGAGGACCTGGACCTGCAGGCCCTGGAGATGCGTTGCACCGTGGACGGCGCGCTGCGTCAGCAGGGCAACACCCGGGACATGCTGTTCCCCGTGGCCACCATCATCGCATTCCTGAGCAGCCGCTGGCATCTACTTCCCGGCGACATCATCTATACCGGTACACCCGCAGGCGTCGGGCCCCTCGAGCCGGGCCAGAAAATCGAGGTCTCCTGCGCGGAGATCGGTACCTTCGATTGGATGTGCGTGTGACCCCCGAAGAGGCGCGGAGACTGGCCGAGGCGGTGCGGGCGGCCTGTCTCAAGGCCGCGAAAGAAGGCTACGAACAGGCTTCCGCCATCGGTCTCTGCCACGAAGGCGCGGTGGAAGCCTCTCTGGGCGCGGTGAGCATGCTGGACCTCAAGGCGGTCCTGGCCGCCGTGGAACAGGGCAAAAAATCCTCGTCCTGAAGGGACCGGGCGGCTACAATTCCCCCTCTTTTCGCGCCTTTCCGACCTGGGGATCCCGACCGTGACCAACACCAAAGCCGTCGCCGAATTCGTCCGCCACCACTACCGCCACTTCAACTCAGCGGCGCTCATCGATGCGGCGGACGGCTACATCGCGCAGATCAAGAAGGGCGGCAAGATGATGGTGACCCTGGCGGGCGCCATGAGCACCGCTGAACTCGGCATCTCGCTCGCCGAGATGATCCGCCGCGATAAGGTGCAGATCATCACCTGCACTGGCGCGAACCTCGAAGAGGACATCTTCAACCTGGTGGCCCACGACCACTACGTGCGCGTGCCCAAGTACCGCGAGCTCTCGCCGGCCGACGAGCAGAAGCTGCTGGACAAGCACCTGAACCGCGTCACCGACACCTGCATCCCCGAGGGCGAGGCCATCCGCCGCATCGAGAAGGCCATCCTCGCTGAGTGGCAATCCGCCGACCAGAAGGGCGAGCGCTTCTTCCCCCATGAATTCTTCTACAAGCTGATCCGCTCCGGCGTTCTGAAGCAGCACTTCCAGATCGATCCCAAGGATTCCTGGATGGTGGCGGCCTGCGAGAAGAACATCCCCATCATCTGTCCCGGCTGGGAAGACGCGACGCTGGGCAACATCTTCGCCGCCCACTGCATGAAGGGCGACATCAAGAACGTGCATACCGTGCGCACCGGCATCGAGTACATGATCTATCTCTCGGACTGGTACCGGAAGAACTCCGCCGGCCCGGGCGTGGGCTTCTTCCAGATCGGCGGCGGCATCGCCGGCGACTTCCCGATCTGCGTGGTACCCATGCTAGAACAGGACATGGAAGAGTCCACGCCGCTGTGGGCCTACTTCTGCCAGATCAGCGACAGCACCACCAGCTACGGCTCGTATTCCGGTGCCGTGCCTAACGAGAAGATCACCTGGGGCAAGCTCGCGGCGGAGACGCCCAAGTTCATCGTGGAATCGGATGCGACCATCGTGGCACCTCTGATCTTCGCATGCGTCCTGGAAGGCTGAGCGTTTGCAGGCCATCCCCAAGAACGCAGCGCTGATCCTCATCGACATCCAGCAGGGATTCGATGACCTGAAGTACTGGGGACCGCGCAACAACCCGCAGGCCGAGGCCAACGCCGCGAAGCTGCTGACGGCCTGGCGCGGCAGCGGCCGGCCGCTGTTCCATGTGCAGCACCGCTCCACCACGCCAGGCTCGCCCTTGCTTCCCGGGCAGCCGGGCTGCGAGCACAAGCCGGAGGTACGTCCGCTCCCCGGCGAAGCCGTCATCAGCAAGAGCGTGAACAGCGCCTTCATCGGCACGGACCTCGAAGCGCGCCTGCGCGCCGCCGGCATCGGCACCCTGGTCATCGCCGGGCTCACCACCGCTCACTGCGTCTCCACCACCACCCGCATGGCCGGCAACCTGGGCTTCCGCACCCTGCTGGCAGCGGATGGCTGCGCCACCAACGCCCGCACCGGTCACGATGGCCGCGCGCATGATGCCGAGAGCGTGCACGTCATGGAGCTCGCTGCCTTGCACGGCGAGTTCGCGGAAGTGATGGACACCGACAAGCTCCTTGCAGCACTGGAGGCCTGATATGCGCGTGACCTTGCTGGCCCTCGCCTTGCTGACGCCGGTATTGGCAGCCGCCGACGGCCTGCCGAGCGCGCCTTACATCCAGGTCAACGGCCATGGAGAACTGCAGGTGGTGCCGGACATCGCACACCTCACGCTCACACTCGAGAAAGTGGACCAGGACGCGACCAAGGCCCGCGCCGACGTGGAAGGGCGCGCCACCAAGGCGCTGGACGCGATCCGCAAGGCCGGTGTCGCCGACCGGGACATCGATGCGCCTTCCGTCAGCGTCTATCCCGAGTACGTATGCGATAGCACCACTATCAGCAGCAGCAAGGATTGCACCCACACCCAGCACGTGCGCCGTTCCATCGACCTCACGCTGCGCGACCTCTCCCGTTATGGTGAATTGGTGGATGCGCTGTTCAAGGCAGGCGTCACCGACCTGGGTGACGTGGAGCTGGGCCGCAGCGACCGCCGGGCCCTGGAGCAGAAGGCGCGGGCGCTGGCCGTCGCGGATGCGCATGACCAGGCCGCTGGCCTCGCCCAAAGCGCCGGTGTTAATCTTGGTCCGGTCTACAGCGTCGCGGAGCATGGCGGTGGTCTCAGCCCGCGGCCCATGATGGCGATGGCCGCCGCCAAGTCCAACGCATCACCCGAATACCTCAACGGCAAGATCGAGATCAGCGCGGACGTCACGGTCTTCTATCTCATAAAGAAATAACCGCGTTCCTATACCAACGTCTTTTCCAACGGAGGAAGTCATGAAGAAGCTTTCCATCATCCTCGGCGCATCCGTCGTCGTGCTTGCCGGCTGCGGCGGCATGGCCAGCAGCTCGCCCGACACCCAGGCCACCATCCTCGAGCAGGGTCAGCACGGCGCGCTCAAGGACGTGATCCTCGAGCAGTACCACAACCAGGCGGATTTCAAGGCCGGTTGGGATAAGCTCTACGCGGGTCAGTCGGCTCCCGACATGCCCAACGTGGACTTCACCAAGGAAACTGTGGTGCTGTATTCCATCGGTGAGCACACCTCCGGCGGCT
>DASXYJ010000306.1:0-7316 GCA_036502565.1 Gammaproteobacteria bacterium | reverse complement strand
GCTGCTCGCCGGCGTCGTTGCCGATGATGCGGATCTCGGCGCCGACCTTGGCCTGGCCCGGCGCGAGCTTGAGGGAATGCGGCTGGATGTATTTCAGGGCCGAGGGATCGTACTGATACAGGCCGAAGTCATGCACCGGATCGTGGTAGAGCTGCTTGAGCGCCACCACCTCGTGATCCTGGAACACCGCTTCCGCCACCACCGGACCCGGCGTGACCACGTGGCGGTTGGTGAGGATGATGCCGTGCTCCGCGTCCACCACGAAACCGGTGGCCTGGCCGGTGATGTTCCACTCGGTGTCGAAGGCGCGGGGTGCGTCCACGCGGATGGAGACGATGGAGGGCGAGACCGCCTTGATGGTGGCGTCCCAGGCTTGCTGCTCGCTGCCGGCGGCATGGGCGACGAAGGGGACGATCAGGCCGATGACCAGGAGCGACAGACGTTTCATGGGGGATCCGATGGGGAAGGTGTGGACCTAAGGTATTCGAGTCTGGGGGTTCAGGAAAGTTCGGGAAGCGACGTGTCGAAAGCGGCTTTGTAACGCTCTGCGAAAGCGGCCTTGGTGAAGCTGTGGTTCTGGGTGCCCTTGTGAGCGATCTTGATGGAACCCATGAGGGAAGCCATCTGGCCGGCGGTCTGCCAATCCAGGCCACGGGAGATTCCGTACAGGAGTCCGGCGCGGAAGGCGTCGCCGCAGCCGGTCGGGTCCACCACCGCCTCGGACTTCACGGTCTCGATATCGGTGCGGCGGCCCTGGGAGTAGATCACCGAGCCCTTGCTGCCCCAGGTGACGATGAGCGCCTTGACGCGCTCGGCGATCTGGTAAGCCGACAGGCCGGTCTTGTGTTCCAGCATCGATGATTCATAGTCGTTCACCGCGACCCAGTCGGCAAGCTCGATGAAGCGCAGCAGCTCTTCCTTGCCGAACAGCGGCAGGCCCTGGCCGGGATCGAACATGAAGGGGATGCCGGCGGCCTTGAACTGCTCGGCGTGCTGCTTCATGGCCTCGCCGCCGTCCGGGGAGACGATGCCGAGCGTGACGCCCTTGCCCGCCGGTATCTTCTGCTCATGGGCATTGCCCATGGCGCCGGGGTGGAAGGCGGTGATCTGGTTGTCGTCCACGTCCGTGGTGATGAAGGCCTGGGCGGTGTAGGCCCCGGCGATATCCTTTATATAGGTGCGCGGGATGCCGTGCTGGTCCATCCAGGCGGCATAGGGACCGAAGTCCTGGCCCACGGTGGCCATGGGTAAGCCGGTCTCGCCCAGGAGCTTCAGGTTATAGGCGATGTTGCCGGCGGTGCCGCCGAACTCGCGGCGGATCTGCGGCACCTGGAAGCAGACGTTCAGGCTGTGGATCTTGTCCGGCAGGATGTGGTCCTTGAACGGCTCCGGGAACACCATGATCGTATCGAACGCCATGGACCCACATACAAGAATCGACATGTTTCACTCCCTACCATCTCTGAAAACGGGTCTTTTGCCCCCTGGCGTTGTGACGACCAGGGATGGTCTAACGCCGCGGTAGGGCAGGAAGCCCGAGAGCGGCGGGCGGCCTTCTCGGCCACTCGCTTCGCATCCTGCTTCACTCGTGATCCAGGGTGGACTCCTGTCCACCCGCTCGCCACATGTGGCGAGCCCTCACGTACTGTTTGAGTACGCTCCGGTTCCTCGGGCGCCCGCGCCTAGCCAGGAGCCAAAATCCCCTATTTTCAGAGGCGCGCTTTTCGAGTTAGCAAAAAGACAGAATCAGTCTACTAGAAGAACCTAGGGAGCAGAATCGCAGCCCATATCACGGTTGCAAGCAGCAGAGAGATCATCACCGCCGCTGACCCTAAGTCCTTCGCAAGGCCGGACAGGGCGTGGCGTTCGATACTGATGCGGTCCACCACCACCTCGATGCCGGTGTTGAGGAGCTCGACGATCATCACCTGGAGGATGGCGGCGGCCAGCAGGGCCTTCTCCGCCCCGCCGTGGCCGAGCCAAAGCCCCAGCGGCACCAGCACGATGGCGCCCAGCACCTCGAGGCGGAAAGCCTCTTCATTGCGGAAGGCCCAGGCGAGGGCCGTGAAACCGACGCGCGTGGCGCGGTTCAGCCGCACCAGGCCGGAGAGTCCGTCGCTGGCGCGGCCTTCCACGTCCATCAGCCGAGGGCCTTCAGGGCGGCTTCGTAGTTGGGTTCGTTGGCGATGTCCGAGACGAGCTCGGCGTGGATCACCTTGTCATCCTTATCCAGCACCACCACGGCGCGGGCGGTGACGCCGGCCAGGGGGCCTTCCTTCAGCCACACGCCGTAGCTATCGCCGAAGTCGCGGCCGCGCATCATGGAGAGGGTGATGACGTTGGGCAGGTTCTCGTTGCCGCAGAAGCGCGACTGGGCGAAGGGCAGGTCCGCCGAGATCATGAGCATCACGGTATCGGTGTGGGCCTTGGCGTGCTCGTTGAACTTGCGGGTGGAGAGCGCGCACACCGGGGTGTCGATGCTGGGATAGATGTTCAGCACCTTCTTCTTGCCCTTGAAGTCCGCGAGGGACACGTCCTTCAGGTCCTTGTTGACCAGGTGGAAGTCAGGCGCCTTGGCGCCCACCTTGGGGAGCTCGCCGCTGGTGGCTACCGGGGTACCGCGCAATGCCGTCTTGCCCATGTCTGTTCTCCTTGAGTGTTCAGTAGTCCGTCAGCGGGGGGCAGCTGCAGAATAGGTTGCGATCGCCATATACGTTGTCGGCACGGCCCACCGGCGACCAATACTTGCGGCGGCGCAGCGAGGCCACGGGATAGGCGGCCTGCTCGCGGCTGTACTTGTGTTCCCACTTGTCCGCGGTCACCACCTCGACGGTGTGGGGCGCGTGGCGCAGGGGATTGTCCTCCCGGTCCAGCTTGCCCTCTTCCACCGCGCGGATCTCGCCGCGGATGGCGACCATGGCTTCGATGAAGCGGTCCAGCTCGTGCTTGGACTCGGACTCGGTGGGCTCCACCATCAGCGTGCCCGGCACCGGGAAGCTCATGGTGGGCGCGTGGAAACCGAAGTCCGTGAGGCGCTTGGCGACATCATCCACGCCGATGCCGCTGGAATCCTTGATGGGGCGCAGGTCCAGGATGCACTCGTGGGCCACCAGGCCACCGGGGCCGCTGTACAGCACCGGGAAGTGGTCCTTGAGCTTCCTGGCGAGATAGTTCGCGTTCAGGATCGCCGATTCGGTGGCGTCGGTGAGGCCCTTGGCGCCCATCATGGCGATGTACATCCAGGAGATGGGCAGGATGGAGGCCGAACCATACGGCGCGCCGGCCACGGCGCCGATGCCCTCGGCGTTGCGCACGTAGTTCACCGCGCGCTCGTTGGGCAGGAACTTGGCGAGATGCGCACCCACCGCCACCGGGCCGACGCCGGGACCACCGCCGCCGTGGGGGATGCAGAAGGTCTTGTGCAGGTTGAGGTGCGAGACATCACCACCGAACTGCCCCGGCGCCGCGAGGCCCACCATGGCGTTCATGTTGGCGCCGTCCACGTACACCTGGCCGCCGTGCTGGTGCACCACGTCGCAGATCTCCCGCACCTTGGCTTCGAACACGCCGTGGGTCGACGGGTACGTGATCATGATGCAGGCGAGCTTGTCCTTGTTTTCCGCAGCCTTGGCCTTGAGGTCCGCCAGGTCCACGTTGCCGGCGTCGTCGCAGGCCACCACCACCACGCGCATGCCGGCCATGTGGGCCGAGGCGGGGTTGGTGCCGTGGGCGGAGGACGGGGTGAGGCACACGTCGCGGTGCGCCTCGTTACGGGAAGCGTGATAGGCCTGGATGATGAGGAGGCCCGCGTATTCGCCCTGGGAGCCGGCGTTGGGCTGCAGCGAGACCGCGGCGTAGCCAGTGCAGGCCACCAGCATCTGCTCCAGCTCCGCGACCATCTCGCGGTAACCCGCGGTCTGGCTCTCGGGGGCGAAGGGATGCATGTGCGCGAATTCAGGCCAGGAGACCGGCAGCATCTCGGACACGGCATTGAGCTTCATGGTGCAGCTGCCGAGCGGGATCATGCTGCGGTCCAGGGCCAGGTCCTTGTCCGAGAGCTCGCGCAGGTAACGCAGCATCTCGTGCTCGGAGTGGTGCACATTGAAGATCTTGTGGGTGAGGTAGGCGCTCTTGCGCTCCAGGATTTCAGGCCAGGCGTGCTTGGCTTCGGCTTCCATGGCCGCGAAGTCCGGCAGGCTGCCGGCCTTGCCGGTGGCGGTGGCGAGCAGCGACCACAGGGCTTCCACATGCTTGCGGGTGATGGTCTCGTCCAGCGAGATGCCCACGTGGGCATCGTCCACCCGGCGCAGGTTCATACGCTTGGCATTGGCCGCGTGATGCACGGCAGCGGTGTTGCCGGCGGTGCGGATGGTGAGGGTGTCGAAGTAGTGCGTATTCACCGGCACCAGGCCAAGCTGCTTCAGGCCGGCGGCGAGGGTGTGGGTGAGACGGTGCACGCGCTCGGCGATGGTCTTGAGGCCCTTGGGGCCGTGATAGACGGCGTACATGCTGGCCATGATGGCGAGCAGCGCCTGGGCGGTGCAGATGTTGGACGTGGCCTTCTCGCGGCGGATGTGCTGCTCGCGGGTCTGCAGCGCGAGGCGCAGGGCCGGCTTGCCCTGGGCGTCCACGGTGACGCCCACGAGGCGACCCGGCATGGAACGCTTGAAGTCATCCTTGGTAGCGAGGTAGGCCGCATGCGGACCGCCGAAGCCCATGGGCACGCCGAAGCGCTGGGTGTTGCCCACCGCCACATCCGCGCCCCACTCGCCCGGAGGCGTGAGCAGCGTGAGCGCGAGCAGGTCGGCGGCGGCGATGACCGCCGCGCCCTTGGCATGCAGCTTCTCGGCCACGGCGCGGTAGTCGCGCACCTCGCCGTTCACGCCAGGGTACTGGAAGATGGCGCCGAAGCAATCGCTGTTGGCGGCGTCCTCGGCCTTGCCCACCACGACCTTGATGCCGAGGGGCTTGGCGCGGGTCTGGATGACTTCGAGGGTCTGGGGCAGCACGTCATCCGCGACGAAGAAAGTCTCGGAGGCCGATTGGCTCATGCGCTTGACCAGCGTCATGGCTTCCGCGGCGGAGGTGGACTCGTCGAGCATGGAAGCGTTGGCGATGGCGAGACCGGTGAGGTCCGTGACCATCTGCTGGAAGTTCAGCAGCGCCTCGAGGCGGCCCTGGGATATCTCCGGCTGGTAAGGCGTGTAGGCGGTGTACCAGGCGGGGTTCTCGAACACGTTGCGCAGGATGACGCCAGGCGTGTAGGTGCCGTAGTAGCCCTGGCCGATGAAGGTCTTGAACACGCTGTTCTTGGAGGCGATGGCCTTGAGCTCGGCCAAGGCCTCGTGCTCGGAACGCGGCTCGCTGAAGCGGCCGAGGGGCAGCGGCTCCTTGCGGCGGATGTTGGCGGGGACGATGGCGTCCATGAGCGCCGCGCGGGTGGCGAAGCCGAGCTCCTTGAGCATGGCTTTCTGTTCGTCGGAATCCGGGCCGATGTGGCGGCCGCTGAAGGCGTCGTGCTGTTCCAGGCTGCTGAGCGGGGTGCGCGCGGTCATGTTCGGTCTGGGGTCTCTTAGGTGGCGAGGGGCCCAGTCAGGGCCCCTCTATATATAAGGTTGAATCCCGGGGCTTCAACCGGCCCCGGCCCTTGGGATCAGTGGGCCTCATCCGCCAGGAACTTCTCATAGGCCTTGGCATCCATGAGGCCGTCCAGGTCCTTGGCATCGGCGGGCTTGAGCTTCATGAGCCAGGCGCTGTAGGCGTCCTTGTTGATGCTCTCGGGGGCGTCGTTCAGGGACTCGTTGCCCTCCACCACCTCGCCGGCGATGGGGCTATAGACGTCGGAGGCGGCCTTCACCGACTCCACCACCGCGCAGGATTCGCCGGCCTTGAGCTTGCGGCCCTTCTTGGGCGGCTCCACGAACACCAGGTCACCCAAAGCCGCCTGGGCGTGGTCGGTGATGCCGATGGTGGCGACGCCGTCGGCGCCGAGCTTCACCCACTCGTGGCTCTTGGTGTACTTCAGGTCGGCGGGGATCTTGCTCATGCTGCTCTCCGTATGAAAAGCACCTGGAAGCGCTTTTTCATTTATAAAAAAAATCAGACCTTGATCAATGCCTTGCCGTTGCGCGCGAAGGGCGGTTTCACCACCCGCGCCTTGAGGAGCTTGCCGCGGATGTCCACCTGCACCTCGTCGCCGGTGGCGACGGGCACGCGCGCGAGCGCGATGGAGCGGTCCAGGGTCGGCGAGAAGGTGCCGCTGGTGATCTCGCCCTCACCGGCCTCGGACAGCACCTTCTGGTGGCCGCGCAGCACGCCCTTGTCTTCCAGCACCAGTCCCACCAGCTTGCGGCGCGGACCAGCGTCGCGCTGCGAGGTGAGCGCCTTGCGGCCGATGAAGTCGCGATCGTTGGGTTCCCAGGCGACGGTCCAGGCCAGGCCGGATTCGAGCGGCGTGATGCCCTCGTCCATGTCGGAACCATAGAGGTTCATGGCGGCTTCCAGGCGCAGCGTGTCGCGCGCGCCGAGGCCGGCCGGTTTGACGCCGGCGGCCATGAGCTTCTTCCAGTAGTCGGCGCCCTGCTCGGTGGGGAACATGATCTCGAATCCGTCCTCGCCGGTGTAACCGGTGCGGGCCACGAACAGGCCCTCGGCTTCCATGGCGCTGAAGGGCTTGAGCGCGAGCGCGGCTTCGCGCAACGCGGCGGGCAGCACCGAGGCCGCCTTGTCGCGGGCCTTGGGGCCCTGCACCGCGATCATGGCGACCTGGCGCTCGGTGATCTTGATGGCGAAGGGTTCCGCCTGCTGGGTGATCCAGGCCAGGTCCTTGTCGTGGGTGGCGGCGTTCACCACCACGCGGAACCAGCCGTCGCGCATGAAGTACACGATCAGGTCGTCGATGATGCCGGCCTGGTTGTTGAGCATGCAGGTGTAGAGCGCCTTGCCGGGCTCCTTGAGCTTGGCCACGTCGTTGGCGAGCAGGTGGCGCAGGAAGTCACGCACGCGCGGGCCTTCCAGGTCCACCACCGTCATGTGCGAGACGTCGAACATGCCGGCGTCGCTGCGCACCGCGTGATGCTCGTCGATCTGCGAGCCGTAGTTGACCGGCATGTCCCAGCCGCCGAAGTCCACCATGCGCGCGCCGGCCGCCACGTGGGAGTCATAGAGGGAAGTGCGCTTGCCCATGCTTGGTTGGATCGTCCACGGTGGCTGAAAATCAAAAGGCGGTGGGAGACCCGCCGCCCGCTCATCCGTCTGGGATATCCGGACCGCGGATATCCGCGGCTCAGAGGCGGAAAATGATACCGGAAAGGGGG
>DASXYJ010000305.1:0-3634 GCA_036502565.1 Gammaproteobacteria bacterium | reverse complement strand
CGCTCCGCCACGAACACCTCACGGTCTGTGTAGCCCTGGGCGCGGGCCGCCTTGCGGATGGCGTCGGCGCTCTCCTCCCGCTGCAAGGGCTCGTCGCCGGCGATGAGGATCACCGCCGGCAACGGGTTCTTCAGTTGTTGGCTGAGTCGGTCAGGCCCTAGCTTCACGCTTTCCGCCGAACATCTTGCGCAGGATGGCCATGATGATGGCACAGATCGCCAGGCACCACACGATGAGCGCGCCGCTCGGCAGGTCGAACACCGTGGACAGGATCAGGCCCGCGGCATAGGCCACCGCGCCGACCACGAAGGCGGCCACGAGGCCGCGCTTCTCGGGCATGCCGCGCACCGCCAGGGCCGGCATGATGAGGCTCGCGAACACCAGGTACACGCCCACCACCTGCACCGAGGCGGTGACCGCCAGGGCGAACAGCACGTAGAAGCCGATGCGGCCGAGCTTCTGCCCCAAGCCGAACCAGGCTCCCAGGATCAGCGCATACAGGATGGCCACGGGGATGAGGCTCTTCAGGCTCACCCACAGGATCTGGCCCACCAACAGGTCCTTCAGGTGCTCGCCGCCCTCCGGGTTGTTGGAGAGCAGGAGGATGCTGCCGGTGGCCGCCAGGGCGAAGAGTCCGCCGATGAGCGCCTCCTGTATCTCCGGGAACTTCTGCTCGGTCCAGGTGAGCAACAGGGCGCCGGCCAGGGCCGACACGCCGGCGGCGACCTGCACGCCCCAACCGCCGTCGCCGCCCCAGTGCAGCATGCTGGCGCCGATCACGCCGAGGCCCGCCACCTGCGCGATGGCGAGGTCGATGAAGATGATGCCCTTGCTCAAGACCTCACGCCCCATGGGCACGTGGGTCAGGAGCACCAGCAGGCCGGCCACCAGCGCCGGCCCGATGATGGAGAGGGTCGAGAGATCGAAACTCATTTACCGCCTCCGTGGAGCTTGAGGAGCTGGCTCACCATCAGGTCGTAGAACTGGAACAGGTCCTTGTCGTCGTCGGCGCCCACGGTGTCGGGGATCATCGCCTTGGGGATGCCGCCACGGCCGGCCAACCATTCCGGAGCCTGCGCATCTTCATAAGGCGTATAGATGATGCCGGCCACGCCCTCGCCCTTGATCTTGGCCAGGAGCTCGGCGAGATGGCTGGGGCTCGGTGGGATGCCGGGCTTGGGCTCCAGGAACCCCACGGCGTCGACGCCGAGCCAGTTCTGCATGTACACCCAGCCGTCGTGGTAGGCGATGATCTTCATGCCCTTGAGCGGCGCCGCCTCTGCGGTCCACTTGGTCACCGCCGCGTCCCAACGGCCCTTGAAGTCCGCGTAGCGCTTCTGGTAGTCGGCGGCGTTGGACGGGTCCAGCTGCACCAGGCGCTTCACCAGTTCCGCCGCCACCAGCCCGATGTTGCGCGGGTCGGTCTGGAAATGCGGGTTGCCGAAGGGATGGATGTCGCCCTGGGCGCGGTCCACGCTGGAAGGCACCTGCAACATCTGGATGGACTGGGAGGCGTCCAGGAAGCCGGGCTGGCCCGGCTGCACCGTATCGCGGGCGCCCTGCTGCATCAGTACCGGCAACCAGCCCACTTCCAGGTCGCCGCCGTTGCAGACCACCAGGTCCGCCTTGCGCACCGCGGAGATGAGGCTGGGTTTGGCCTGGATGAAGTGCGGGTCGTTGAAGGCGCCGCTGGCGGTGGTCACCTTCACGTGGTCGCCACCCACTTCCGAGAGCAAGGCGGTCCAGTGCGGCTCGCAGGCGAACACGTTGAGATCGGCGAAGGCCGGCGCCGAGAACGGCAACAGCAGCGCCAGGAACAGGTATTTGCTGGATTTCATGTCTCTATCCTCTTGGGAATCAGAAGGTGTGCGCCGGATGGGCGCCCATGGCCACGATGTACTGCAGGAACACCTCGTTGTAGGCCACGGGGCCTGACTGGTCGCGGTTGTACTGCAGCCGGATGCGGCTGAACTCGGAGTTGGAGAAGTCCACCATGGCGCTCTCGCGGTGCGGCGTGAAGCCGTTGGCGACCAGCTCGCTGGGTGCATACAGGCCCTGCAGGTTGTTGTCGCTGGAGAGCCGGTCGTAGCGCAAGCCCACGCGCCACTGCGGACGCCACTGGTAGGCAGCCTGCACGTACCAACCATTGGCGGAACTGCTGTAGCCGCTACGCGTCCCGGGCGGGAATGCGCACTGCTGCCCCACCGGGCAACTGAACAGCGCCACCATGCCGCTCTCGTTGCGGTGCAGGAACTCGGTCTGGAACACCAGGTTCTGCTCGTAGAAGTTCCCGTGCGGCGACCACTTCCACACGAAGTCCGCGCCGACGATGTTGCTGGTGCCGGTGAACAAGGGGCCGTCCAGCTGGCTCTGGTCCGAGAACTCCGGATCGCCACTGCCGAGCGAAGGCCGGTTGAAGGCCCGCGTGGACAGGTAGGACAGGCCGGCGAACCAGGTGCTGCTGTCGCCCACGTCCTGGCTCATCTTCACGAACGCCGAGTTCGCGCCGTTGCCGCTGTGGGCGGCGCCGCCGGCCGGAAACTTGTCGCCGCTGAAGGCCTCGGCGCCGAACAGCAGGTAGGTGTCGGTGGGCGCGAGCCAGGTGACCTGCACGCCAGGATCGCTGTACTGGTTATTGAGCATGGCCTCGTAGACCAGGGGCTGGTCCACGAAGTCCCAGACGTGGGCGTGGCGCGAGTTCTGGTAGCCGAAGCTGGAGAAGAACTTGCCGGCGGTCACCTGGAAACCGTCGGGCATGGCGATGGTCTGCAGGTAGGCCAGCTCCACTTCGACCGAATCTTCGCCGTGGCTCTCGTGGAAGGAGAGCGCGCCGAAGCCGGTGAACAGGTTGTCGAAGTTGGAGGCGAGGTCCAGCTCCGACTCGCCGAGGGCGAAGCCCTGGGGCGCGAGGCCGGCACCGTCGCCGAGCAGGAAACCGGGGATCTCGCGGTGACCCGCCTGGGTCGGATAGCTGGCCCAGGTGCCGTTCAGCACCAGGCTCACACCGGGGTTGAAGGCGTTGCCGCCGTTGGCCGCTTGCGCGGCCGTAGCCGCCGCGGCCAGCCCGAGGGCCAGCGCTATGGGATATCTGATACGCATGGAAATGACTCCGTCATGCATGTGGACGCGGCCCGCGCCGCTCACGCGGCAAGGGCTTGGGATTCAGGCGTCAGATGCGGGACGGAGGACCGCGGCTATAGCGGGTGCGGACGAGGGTCTCGGAAGCGGGACGTTCGGTGTAGACGCGCGGCGCCTCGGCACTGAATTCCGGAGCCGCCAGCGTCAGCGTGGTGCTGGTGGCGCCGGGCGTATGACCGCCCAGCATGCAGTAGTGGCAGCTGCTGTCATCCTGGTTGAGCGGATGGCTGTCCTGGTGAGCCGGCAGGCTGGTCTGCACCGCCAGCACCAACAAGGCCAGCAGCAACATGATCCCCCGCCGCAATGGAGCGGGACGCCGGAGGATCGAGCTTGCTGAGGCGGCAGACATGGGCTTGATATTACACCGCGGGTGCTTCGGTGGCGTCGTCAGGAGCGGCTTCAGTCGCCGCCTGCGGCGCCGCCACGGTGGCGGCCGTGGGTGCGGGGCGGCTCGCTGCGGCTGGGGCGTTGCCGGTGCTGGGCATCGCCATCAGGT
>DASXYJ010000304.1:0-3807 GCA_036502565.1 Gammaproteobacteria bacterium | reverse complement strand
GTCGACGTGAGTCGTTTGGATAGGGCAGCCGGCAGGCGGGTTCCGAATATCCGGCAGCCAAGCTACCGAGACCATCTGGAGGAGACCTACGTCCCCAATCATGTACATGGATGGTACACAAATGCGATCGACGAGGAGGGTATGCATATGTCAATACAGCCCGGCTGCGACATATATCCCACTCGCTTCCACGCCCAACATGCGCCTCGCCGGAAAGCTCCGGATTTCACGCATTTGCCGTGGATTCTTCGACCGGCGTCCGCCTTCGCCTATCCCTGAGATTAAGTAAACGTTAGCGGTGCGGGTACCCCAAGAGGAATAGGGTAATTACCCTAAATGGACCTGCAGAATGACCCCATTCCTACTGTGAATACCGGATTTCGAGCGGTCAGCCAGCGTTGTAGCCGATGACCCATTCCGGAAGGATATCGAAGCGGAACCCCACGTTCCGCACGGTGATGATGTACTTGCCGGCAGCCCCCAGCTTGCGGCGCAGGCGGCCGATATGCACGTCCACGGTGCGGGTATCCAGCCCATGGATGGTGGCATGGGACCAGGCTTTCTGCAGCAGGAAGTCCCGGGTCAGGGCCCGGCCCTTGGCCTCGAGGAGCACCTGCAGCAGCCGGAATTCCTTCTTGGTGAGCTCGATCGGCGCGCCGCTGACGATCACGGTCCAGCGGTCCAGGTCCATGTCGATCGGGCCAGCCCGCAGACGCTTGCCCGGGCTGATGGCTTGCAGGGCGCGGCGGGCGATGGCCTTGATGTGGGCCATGAGCATGTCCACATCCAGGGGCTTGGTCACGCAGTCGTCGGCGCCGGTCTCAAAGGCCTCGATCCGCTCGATGCGGTTGTCGTTCTCGGTCACCATGATGATGGGCAGGGCGGCGGTACTGGGATCCTCCCGCAAGCGCCGGCAGGCGGCCATGGCGCCGGAACCGGGCAGGGCAGCATCCAGGATCAGCAGGTCTGGCTTATCGGCGTGGATGCTGGTCAGCATCTCGTCATCGTCATGCACCGCCACTGCGTCGAAATGCAGTTGTTTCAGCGCGGCATGTTCCAGGCTGGTCAAGGCGGCATCATCGCTGGCGATGACCGCTTTGAAATGGGCGTGGGTGGGAGAGGAAGGCATCCTGGGGTCCAAAGCGTGTACTCCGGCCCTTCATGGGCCTGGGAATCCGAAGCTGGATTCGCTCTTTATGAACGCAGATTAAAGCGTTGGTAACACCCGTTGGAAGTGGGTGAACGCCTGAAACTGCTGGAAAAACGACCCGAAAATGTCCAGACCAGTACGATATGCAGGCTTTACCGTTCCGCAAAAAGAAACGCCGCTTGCGCGGCGCTTCAGTCAAAGCGGATGATAGGGAGGATCATCCGCCCTGGGAGCCGTGACGTTGCATCCCGGCTACGCAGCCGATGGGGAGCATCGACTGTTTGAATCGTGAGGGGTGCACGATTCGGGGGTAAGTTTGGTTCTCAATCGAGTTTTTGCATATGGGGTAAATACCCGATTCGACTTTTGGTAATACCCCAATCCGGCTATCCTCTGCGGCGCTGAAAACCTGGACCTGAGACCCGAGCATGGCCAAATCCAAGCCCGCCAGCCCCCGCATCCTGGTGATCCGCAACGATAAGTTGGGCGATTTCATGCTCGCCTGGCCGGCCTTGGCGCTGCTGCGGCAGAACCTGCCCGATGCCCATATCGCGGTACTGGTGCCGGCCTATACGGCGCCCCTGGCGCAGATATGTAACGCAGTCGATGAAACTATCCTGGACCCGAGGCTCGGCGGTGAGTGGCGCAATGGGCTGGCGCTGGCGAAGCTGCTGAGGCCAGGCCGCTTCGATGCGGTGGTCACGCTGTTCTCGCGCTTCGATACCGGTCTCGCGGTGCGTCTGGCAGGGATCCCATTACGCTACGCGCCGGCCACCAAACTCGCCCAGATGTTCTATGACCATCGCATCCCGCAGCGCCGCTCCCGCTCCGAGAAACCGGAGTACGAATACAACCTGGACCTGGTACGGGCCTATCTCGCGGACCAAGGCGTGGAGAAGCCCAAAGCCGTCGAGGCGCCGTATCTGGGTTTTCCGCCCGCCGAGATCAAGAAGCTCAAGCAGGCTTTCCTCAAGGAGCACGGCATCGCCGCGACCAAGCAGTTGGTGTTCGTTCACGCCGGGCACGGCGGCTCTGCCAACAACCTGTCCTTGGGACAGTACGGTCATCTCATCCGGGATATGGCCGCGCCACGCAAGCGCCATTTCGTGCTCACCGCGGGGCCGGGCGAGGCGGAGCAGGCGAAGCGCCTGGGCAGCCTCGTGGACGGCCCGCATACGGTGTTCATCTCGAAGGAAGGCCTGGTGGATTTCGCGAAGCACCTGGCTTTCGCCGATTGCTTCGTCAGCGGCTCGACGGGGCCGCTGCATCTGGCGGCTGCCCTGGACAGACCGACGGCGGCGTTCTATCCGCGCCGCCGTTCCTCCACCGCCCTGCGCTGGCAGACCGTGAACGCTGAGGGCAAACGGCTCGCCTTCATGCCGCCGGAGACGGCGGAGGAGAGCGACATGGGCAGCATCGACATCGGCGCCGCTGCTGCCCGCATCGCGAAGGACTTGCTTTAAGGCAGGTCGAAGAGCAGGGCTTCCGCGTCCGTCACGGCCACGACTTCCAGTGCCGCCTCTTGCTCCAGCATGGCGCCATCACCTTCCTTGAGATGAGTGCCGTTCAGGCGCAGTTCGCCCTTCGCTACCTGCAGATATCCCTTGCGTCCCGCGGCGAAGGAGTGCTGCGTCTTGGCGTCCGCCTTGAGGCGCGCCGCATAGATGCAAGCATCCTGCTGGATACGCACCGAGCCGTCGCGGCCGTCCGGTGACGCCACCAACCGCAACCTGTCCCGCAACTCCGCGTCGTCGAAATGGATCTGCTCGTAGCCCGGCGCCCCACCGCGTTGCGCGGGCAGGATCCAGATCTGCAGCAGGCGGGTCTCGCCTTCGTTGGCGTTGGCCTCGCTGTGTACCACCCCAGTGCCGGCGCTCATGCGCTGCACGTCGCCGGGGCGGATTACCGAGCCGTTGCCCATGCTGTCCTTGTGGGCCAGGGCCCCATCCAATATATACGTGACGATCTCCATGTCCCGGTGCGGGTGCGCGCCGAATGCGCCGCCCTTGGCGATGCGGTCGTCGTTGATGACCCGCAACACCGAGTAGCCCATGTGGCTGGGATCGTAGTAGTCGGCGAAGGAGAAGCTGTGCCAGCTGTCGAGCCAGCCGTGGTCGGCGTGGCCGCGTTCGCGGGCGGGGCGGACTGTGAGCATTGGAATCTCCGGTGGTCTGGCCCTCACTATCGGGGCAGGGCCGCGGCGTTTCAAGGCCGCTTGGCCCGGCGGCGGCGCGCCGGTACAATGCGCGCCCGCCCGAGGGCTCCCTATATAGTCCAGGTCCCGGCAGCATGAAACCGTACAATCAGTGGCGTCCCCATCCCTGGCATGGCCTGGAGCTCGGCGAGGAAGCGCCGTCCGTGGTCAACGCCTATATCGAGATCACGCCCTTCGACGTGGTGAAGTACGAAGTGGATAAGGCCACCGGTTACCTGCGGGTGGATCGCCCCCAGCGCAGCTCGGCACACATGCCGGCGCTCTATGGCTTCGTGCCCAGGACCTACTGCGGCCCCCGGGTGGGCAAGCTGGCAGGCGAGGGCATCCCGGGTGACAAGGATCCCCTGGACATCTGCGTGTTCTCCGAGCGGCCCATCGCCCGTTCCGAGGTGTTGATGAGCGCACGTGTGATCGGCGGCCTGCGCATGATCGACGGCAACGA
>DASXYJ010000303.1:0-5552 GCA_036502565.1 Gammaproteobacteria bacterium | reverse complement strand
TGCGCGGGTCCTGCTGGTAATCGTGGGTGCCCTTGGCCATGTCTACGCTACTCCAGAGAGCAAGACGGCGGCCTTGAGGGCCGCCGTCATATTGAGTCTTCACATCCCGCAGAAGCAACTAGGGTAGGAAACAGAGATTTTGGCCTCTGGCTAGGCAAAAATTCCCGAGGCGGCGGAGTGTGCATTAAGCACATGAGCAAGCCGAGGAATTTTTAACGACGCCAGAGGGCAAAAGATCGGTTTCCTACAGGTTCTTGACGACGGCGTCGGCGAAGGCGCTTGTCTTCACTTCCTTCGGGGTGGTCATCTGCCGTGCGAAGTCGTAGGTCACGATGCCGGAGGCCACGGTCTTGGAGTAAGCGGCCTGGATCAGGTCCGCCGCCTCGCGCCAGCCGATGTACTCCAGCATCATCACGCCGGAGAACAGCAGCGAACCGGGGTTGGCCTTGTCGAGGCCCGCGTGCTTGGGCGCGGTGCCGTGGGTGGCCTCGAACACGGCGAGGAAGTCGCCGATGTTGGCGCCGGGAGCGATACCCACGCCGCCCACTTCCGCCGCCACCGCGTCGGAGAGGTAATCGCCGTTCAGGTTCGGGGTGGCCAGCACCGCGTACTCATCCGGGCGCAGCAGCATCTGCTGGAACATGATGTCCGCGATCTGATCCTTGATCACGATCCACTTGCCGGTCTTGGGGTTCTTGAAGTGCATCCACGGGCCGCCGTCGAGCAGCTCCGCACCGAACTCCTCCTTGGCCACGTCATAGCCCCACTGGCGAAACGCGCCTTCCGTGAACTTCATGATGTTGCCCTTGTGGACCAACGTCACGGAGCTGCGATCGTAGTCGATGGCGTGCTGGATGGCCTTGCGCACCAGGCGCTTGGAACCGTGGGCCGAGATGGGCTTCACGCCGAGGCCAGCGCCCTCGAAGAACTTGGCGCCCAACTCCTCGCGCAGGAACTTGGCGAGCTTCTTGTTCTTCTCGCTGCCGGCTTCGTACTCGATGCCGGCGTAGACGTCCTCGGTGTTCTCACGGAAGATCACCACGTCCACCAGCTCCGGCCTCTTCAGCGGCGAGGGGACGTTCGGGTAATGCTTGACCGGGCGCACGCAGGCGTATAGGTCCAGGTCCTGGCGCAGGGTCACGTTCAGGGAACGGAAACCGCCGCCCACCGGCGTGGTGAGGGGGCCCTTGATGGAGACGACTAATTCCTTAATTGCAGCTAAGGTCTCGTCCGGGAAATAGTTGCCGTCGTAGAGCTTCTGGGCCTTCTCGCCCAGGTAGATCTCGCACCAGTGGATCTTGCGCTTGCCGCCGTAGGCCTTGGCCACGGCCGCGTCCCAGATCTTCATGCTGGCCGGGGTGATGTCGACACCGATGCCGTCGCCTTCGACGAAACCCAGGATCGGCTGATCCGGCACCACCAGCTTGCCGTTGGCGGTGGTGATCTTGGTGCCGCCGGTCGGCAGCTTCACATGCTTATACGACATTCAGATCCCCTGACAGGTGCGATGGATTGAGATGAGGGCGCGGATTATACCTTAACGATTTCGCAGGCCGAGCCCTGCAGCGCGAGCGTGCCGGAACGGCCCGGCAGTTCCCCCATCACCACGCTGTGGATGGGCAGCGACTTGCGGTCCAGGGTGACGGCGATGTCGCGGGTAGCCACGAGCTGGTAACCCTGGGCTTTCCAGCCGGCCAGCAGCTTCTCGAACACCGGCAGCAGCGCCATGCCTTCCAGTTCCGCGTGCAGCGTGAACACGTGGCCGTGCTCTGGCACGTCGCCGGCGGTGAGCGCCAATACGCGTTCCGCCACGTTCTCGACCGTGATCCCGTCCACGCCCACCAGCTCGTCCAGGGTCGGCAGCGTGGTCGGAAGCTGCGGCACCGCGAACACGCGTCCGCCCATCTCGGGCATGAAGGGCGCGGTGCCGCGGGTGTCGCTGGCGTAGTCCATGTGGTGCAGGGATTCCAGCTCGAAGGCATGGGCGTTCATCTGCCAACCGGCGGCGCCGAAGGTGCTGGGCTTGGTGCCGAATACCTCCTCGAAGCGCGCCACCGCCTTGTCGAAGTCGCGACGGGTCCAGGCCTCATCCTTCACGGCGACATAGTCCTGCCAGCGCACGTGGTCCCAGGTGTGGATGCCCACCTCGAAGCCGGCATCCCGCGCTGCGCGCATGGGCTCTGCCGCGCGCCTGCCGATGTCCGGGCCCGGGATCAGGGTGCCGTACATGAGGGTCTTCAAGCCGTAGTTGCCGGCGACGTTAGTGCGGAACACCTTCTGGATGAAGCCGCGGCGGAAGATGCGCTTCAGGGCGCGGCCGGTGTTGTCTGGCCCCAGGCTGAACAGGAAGGTGGCCTGGGCCTGGTACTTCTTCAGGACCGCGATGAGCGGCGGCACGCCTTCATGGGTGCCGCGCAGGGTATCGACGTCTATCTTCAGGGCCAGCTTGCGCATAGATTCAATTTCTCGCGGCGCAGTGGTTGGAGATGCGCGGGTCGAGTGCTTTGCCCACGTCGCCGCCCAGCTGATAGAGGGAACCATCGGCATTCACTGCCGTCAGGCCGGTGATGTAGGGACGGCCCGGGTGACTCATGAACTCGTGCACACTGACGCCATCAGGCAGCACCGGCTTGAGCTTATAGGTCTGGCCCGGGGCGAAAGGCCCGGCGAACGTCAGCCATCCGGCATCAACCGGTGCGGACCTGTCGAGACAGTAGGCGGCGTGGAGCCTGAGCTCTGAGATGGCGACATCGCCCGAGTTCACGAACTCAACGTACAGCTCATCCTGGCGCGAATTACTCAACACCATGCCATGCGGGTTCCAGGCTGGGGAGCTCGAACTGTTCCATGTGGTATCCAGGATCAGCACCGGCACGCCCCGAGATTTGCCGGTCTGTACATCGCTCGCACAACCACATATATCCCCCATGAGGACGCAGGCGATGCAGAGTGGGATGAAGCCGCGTTTGGCCATGGCTAGATGACGTCGCCGACACAGTAGTTGGCCACACGCCCGTCGATCAGCTTAGAGACATCCTTGCCGCTGTAGGTGCGGGTACCGCCGGCATCCTTGACCTCGATCGAAGTGATGACCATGTGTGACAGCTCCATGTGGTACTGGTTGCCGTTGGCGTCGGGGTTCGAGATGGGCTGGATCATGAACGAGGCATCGGGCCCGAACTCGCCGCCCATGTTCAGGGTCCAACTGCCGTTCTGCGAAGCCTTGATGCCGCAGATGGACACGGTCAGCACCACCGACTGGATCTCCGCGTCCTGAGTATTCACGAAGGCCACCGCCACGGGCTGCGAATACAAGCGGTGTGCGTCGTTGGCCGAGATGTCATAGATGACCAAGGGCACGCCGTTGGCGCGCCCCTCATCCATGTAGCGGTGGAACTGGTCCTTGCCGTTCCAGCAGGCGCAGAGCATCAAGAGCGACGCTGCCACCAGCGCCTTGGCTGCCGCCGTCATGCCGGACGACCGGTTCAGCCGTTGTCGTCCATCAGCGCACGGGCCTTGCCTACGTCGCCGCGATAGAACTCGAAGAGCTTCTTGAGCGAGGTCTTCATGTCGACCTTGGGCTCCCAACCGAGTTCCTTGCGGGTGTGCTCGATGCTGGGCAGGCGGTTCTCCACGTCCTGGTAGCCCTTGCCGTAGTAGTCGTCGGCGCTGACGTCCAGGAGCTTCACGTTCTTGGCGCTGACCGCGTATTCCGGCATGGCGAGGGCGATCTCCATCATCATGTCCGCCAGTTCCTTCACGGAGTGGCTGTTCTTGGGATTGCCGATGTTGTAGATGCGCTTGTCGGCGACGCCGCCCTTGTTCTCGATGATGGACATGAGCGCGTCGATGCCGTCGTCCACGTAGGTGTAGGCGCGCTTGCGGGCGCCGCCGTCCACCAGCTTGATGGTCTCGCCGCGCACGATCTGGCCCAGGAACTGGGTCACCACGCGGGAGCTGCCCTCCTTCGGCGTGTAGATGGAGTCGAGGCCGGGCCCGATCCAGTTGAAGGGCCGGAACAGCGTGTAGGCCAGGCCCTCGCGGTCGCCGTAGGCGGCGATGACCCGGTCCATGAGCTGCTTGCTGCAGCTGTAGATCCAGCGCGGCTTGTTGATGGGCCCGAGGATCAGCTCAGAGGTGTAGGGATCAAAGCCGGAGTCGCGGCACATGCCGTACACCTCGGAGGTGGACGGGAACAGCACGCGCTTCTTGTACTTCACGCACTGGCGCACGATGGGCAGGTTGGCCTCGAAGTCCAGCTCGAACACCCGCAGCGGGTCCTTCACGTAGGTGGCCGGGGTGGCGATGGCCACCAGCGGCAGCACCACGTCGCACTTGCGCACGTGGTACTCGACCCACTCGCGGTTGATGGTGATGTCACCCTCGAAGAAGTTGAAGCGGTTGTTGGACATGAGGTCGGAGACCTTGTCCGAGTACATGTCCATGCCGTGGACTTCCCAGTCCGTGGTCTCGATGATGCGCTTGCTCAGGTGGTGGCCGATGAAGCCGTTGACGCCGAGGATGAGGATCTTCTTCACGTTCAGTCTCCCAATGAAAGCGGTCTGTTCAGGTGCTGGGCCAGGTGGGCGGCATCCAGGATGCGGCCGTCCAGTTCCAGCGCCAATATCTCGATGCGCTTGCCGTCGCCGCAGTCGGCGTAGCAGCGGCCCGTGGACTCCATATATAAGGTCGGCTTCGGGTTCTTGGCCGCCTCGTCAGGATAGTGGCTGCGCAGCAGCTTGATGGGCTTGCCGCCGGCGCTGCTGTAGGCGCCCGGATAAGGCGGCGCCACGGCCCGGATCAGGTTATGCACCGTCCAGGCGGGCTGGGTCCAGTCGATGCGCCCGTCCTCGGGACGGCGCCGGCCGTAGTAGCTGCCGGCCTTGAGGTCGAGCGGCTGACGGCCCGCGGTGCCCAGCACCAGCGCCGGGATGCTGCGGTCCAGCACCTGCTCCGCCGCCACCGTGACCTTGGCGAACACTTCGCTCGCGGTGTCGTCCGGCAGGATCGGCACCGCCTGCTGGTCCACGAGATCGCCGGCGTCCGGCTTCTTCTCCATGTAGTGCAGGCTGGCGCCGGTCTGGCGCTCGCCGTGGATGATAGCCCAGTTCACCGGGACCCGTCCGCGGAACTTGGGCAGCATGGAACCGTGCATGTTCAGGGCGCCGCGACGCGGGGCGTCCAGGATGGCTTCGCCCAGCATGAAGCGGTAGTAGAAGGAGAACAGGAAGTCGGGCTTGAGGGCCAAGAGGCGCGCCGCCAGCTCCGGGGTGTTGGGATCCGCCGGGGTGATCACCGGGATGCCGTGGAGCTCGGCGAGCTTCTTCACGCTGCCGAACCAGATCTTCTCGTTGGGGTCATCTTCATGGGTGACCACCAGCGCCACCTGCACGCCGTAGGCCAAGAGCACGGACAGGCAGCGCACGCCCACGTCATGGTAGGCGAACACGACAGCGCTGGCGGTACCGACGCGGGAGGTCATCTGGATCTCTTCTCCAGCACGCTGCGGATCAGGAAGCGCGGGCGACGCTGCACTTCCTGGTAGATGCGGC
>DASXYJ010000302.1:0-22435 GCA_036502565.1 Gammaproteobacteria bacterium | reverse complement strand
CGGCCTGCGGTGTCCAGCATCTTCTGCTTGCCGGTGAAGAACGGATGGCAGTTGGAGCACACTTCCACCGCCAGGTCGTGGCCGATGGTGGAGCGGGTCACGAAGGCGTTACCGCAGCTGCAGGTGACCTTGATCTCTTTGTATTCGGGATGGGTAGCGGCTTTCATGACGTCCTCTGCTCTCGCGGTTGGGTCCAAAAGGACCCCCAAAAGGGCGCGCATGATAGCGCGGCGCCTCCTGAGGGGGCAAGCCATATATGGGGATGTTTTCCAGGCTCAGCAAGGGCGGGGGTTTAGAGGCGGAATGTCAGCGGAAGTCTCAGGTGAAATCCTTAAGTACTTGCCCCCAATAAGGAAATGCATTTTGTCCACATTACCTGTGGATAACTCTGTGGATGAAGACCGGCCCTTCGGCCTATCTCGGCGGAAAGCGCCAAGAATTTGCTTTTGGGGTAAAACCTAGCCAGTCTAGAAGTATAATAAAAACAACGACTTAAAGATTGAGGAAACTAGACCGTCGCAAAACGGACATACAGGTTTCACGTCTGAGTTCCACGCCAAACAAGTGTGCATAACTGCTTGTTGCCGTGGAAAAAGTTCCTCAGGTATTCACCTGAGCCAGACGGTGATGAGCCGAGAGGATGCGGTCCAGCCGTACCCGAAGCTGCTCCCCGGCCGCGTTCAGGAACACTAGGAATTCCTCGCCCCGGCAGGTCTCCAGGTCCTTGGGGACCAGGGTCTCCAGGTGATCCAGGCCGTCGGACCCCCGCCAGGAGACGGTGAGGGGGGTGCGGTGCATGATCGCGAGTTCGTACTCGCTATACAGGCCGCAGGCGATAGGTTGGTAATCGCTCATGTCTCTCTTTCAGTCTAGGCCCTGGCTTTGCGGTTTGCATCCTTGGCAGGCAAGAATAATGACTGCAGGTCATTTAAGTAATTGTGGCCCCGGGGCGTGACTTTCCAACCTTCCGGCGTCGCTTCCAGCAAACCCTTCTCCAAGGCCTCGCTCAGTTCCGCTTCGATGCGTCCGACAGGTAGGCCCGTGGCGGTCTCGAACTCCTGGCGGCTGAAACCCTCCATGAGCCGCAGGCGGTTCAGCATGAATTCGAAGGCCAGTTCTTCCTCCGCCACCTGTGACACGCCGCCCAGGGATTTAGGCGTGCCGGCGCTCTCGAGGTAGGCGTCCGGGTGCTTCAGTTTCCACAGGCGGGTGACCGCACCTGCGGCGTCCGTGAGCTTGCCGTGGGCGCCGGCACCTATCCCCAAGTAATCGCCGAAGCGCCAGTAGTTGAGGTTGTGGCGCGCCTGGCGACCCGGTTGCGCGTAGGCGGAGATCTCGTACTGGGCGTAGCCCTGCTCGGCCAGGTAAGCCTGGCAGGCCTGCTGCATGGCCCACACCGCCTCGTCTTCCGGGAGCAGCGGCGGGTGCACCGCGAACAGCGTGTTGGGTTCGAGCGTGAGCTGGTAGTGGGAGAGGTGGGCGGGCCGCAGGGCCACCGCCTGTTCCAGGTCCGCGAGCGCCTCGCTCAACTCCTGTTTCGGCAGGGCGTACATCAAGTCCAGGTTGAAGTTGGAGAGACCCGCCGCATGGGCTTCGTCCGCGGCGCGCAGCGCTTCCTCGCTGGAATGGATCCGGCCCAGCACTTCCAGCTTCTTCGGCGCGAAGCTCTGTACCCCGATGGAGAGGCGCGTCACGCCCGCGGCCTTATAAGCCGCGAAGCGGCCCCGCTCCACGGTGCCCGGGTTGGCCTCCAGGGTGATCTCGACGTCCGGCTCGAACGCCAGGCGCTGCTGCACACCCTCCAGGAAACGGCCGATGCTCTCAGCCTGGAACAGGCTCGGCGTGCCGCCGCCGAAGAACACAGTCTGGATGCTACGGCCCTGCACCCGGGGCAGGTCCTGCTCCAGGTCCTTCAGCAGCGCATCCACATAGGCCCGCTCCGGCAACGCGCCCTTCAGCCCATGCGAGTTGAAGTCGCAATAGGGGCATTTCTTCACGCACCACGGAAGATGCACATATAGGGAAAGCGGTGGCACGCGTGCCGTCATGGATTCAGTGCCGGGCGCGGAAATGCGCCGCAAGCCGGGCCAGGGCCTGGCCCCGGTGGCTCAGCCGGTTCTTCACTTCCGGCGGCAGTTCCGCGGAGGAACAACCCTTCTCCGGCACCCAGAAGATGGGGTCATAACCGAAGCCGTTGCTGCCGATCGGCGCGCGCAGGATGGATCCCTCCCACACGCCTTCCGTCACCAGCGGCGCCGGGTCCTTGGCGTGCTTGAGATAGACGATCACGCAGCGGAAGCGGGCAGAACGGCCGATATCGGGTACCTCCTGCATCGCCTCCAGCAGCTTCTTCAGGTTCGACTGGTCATCGGCCTTCGCGCCCGAATAACGCGCCGAGTGGATGCCCGGCGCGCCTTCCAGCGCATCCACTTCCAGGCCTGAGTCATCGGCGATGGCCGGGAGCTTAGCGTGGGCCGAGGCATTGCGGGCCTTGAGGATGGCGTTCTCGATGAAGCTGAGGCCGGTCTCGTCCGCCTCCGGCACGCCCAAGGAAGCCTGGGACACGATCTCCATGTCCAAGCCGCTCAGCAAGGCGTTCATCTCTTTAGCCTTGCCGGCGTTGTTCGTGGCCAAGACGACTTTACGCATTACTTCGCCAAGGCCTCGCGCTGCTTCTGCATGAGTGACTGGATGCCCTGTTCCGCGAGCTTGAGCATAGAGTCGAGTTCATGGCGATGGAAGGCGTGGCCCTCGGCGGTGCCCTGCACTTCGATGAAGGCGCCGGCGTCGTTCATCACCACGTTCATGTCGGTCTCGGCGTTGGAGTCCTCGCTGTACTCCAGGTCCAGCACCGGCTGGCCGCCCACGATGCCGACGGACACCGCCGCCACCGCGCCATGCACCGGGTCCTTCTTCAATAGACCCTGCTTCTGCAGCGCCGCGACAGCATCCCTGAGCGCCACGTAGGCGCCGGTGATGGCGGCGGTGCGGGTGCCGCCATCCGCCTGCAGCACGTCGCAGTCGAGCGTCAAGGTGCGTTCGCCCAAGGCTTCCATGTCCATGACAGAACGCAGGGACCTGCCGATCAGCCGCTGGATCTCGTGGGTGCGGCCGCCCTGTTTGCCGCGGGAGGCTTCCCGATCCGAGCGTGTGTGCGTGGAGCGGGGCAGCATGCCGTACTCCGCGGTCACCCAGCCCTTGCCCTTCCCCTTCAGGAAAGGCGGCACCCGCTCCTCGATGCTGGCGGTGCACAGCACCTTGGTGTCGCCGAAGCAGGAGAGCACGGAGCCTTCCGCATGGCGGGTGTAGTGGCGGAGGAGGGCGATGGGGCGCAACTCGTGCGCCGCGCGACCGGTGCGCATGGACGACTCCAGATTTAGAAGGCTTTGGATTATACGGTTGCCAGCCTAGAAGATGGCAAAACCGCTTTAAAGCGTCGTGAGCGAAGGCAGAGTGAGGCGCGCGAGGCGAGCCTGCGGAGTGGACACGTAGTCCATGAGCAAGGCGAGACCGAAGCGCAACGAAGCTCGGCCGAGCGCAGCAGCCTTAAAGCGGTTTTTCAGTCCATCCAGCGCAGCGCGACCGCAGTCACGTTATCGCTGGAAGGAGCCGCCTTCTCTTCTGCCTCCCGAGCCAGCACGTCGATGATGTCCTGCAACTCGAGATGCGAGTTCAGTTCCTTGGCCAGGTGATCTTCCTTGAGCGGGGCCCAGAAGCCGTCCGAGCACAGCAGCATCACGTCGCCGGCCATGAGCGGCTTGGGCTCGGTGATGGTGATCTGCGGGATGTCCGGGTCGCCGCCGAGGCACTGCTCGACGAAGTTGCGCATGGGGTGGGTATGCACGTCCGCGTCCTTGAGCAGGCCCTGCTGCACCAGGAGTTCCACCGCGCTGTGGTCGCGGGTGCGGGTGAAGACCTTCTGGTCGCGCATCAGGTAGATGCGGCTGTCGCCCACGTGGGCCCAGGTGGCGCAGTTGTCGGACACCACGCACACCGTGATGGTGGTGCGGGGGCGCAGCTCCGGGGCCAGCGCCGAGCCCAGCATGTACACGGCCTCGTGGGCCTCGACGATGCTCTCGCGCAGGAAGTCGCCGGCATCGCGGATGCCGCCGCGCAGGCGCTTGAAGCAGCGCACCATGGCGTCGATGGCGGCTTCCGCCGCCACGTCGCCGCCGATGTGGCCACCCATGCCGTCGGCCACCACCAGCAGGATGCGGGTGTCGGTCACCACGATGGATGCCCGATCCTGGTTGTCGTTGCGGTTGCCCTGGCGGGTGGCCTGGGCGGTCTCGACGTTCAAAAGCTTCCCCCGGTTACACGACCCCCTGGAGGGCCGGGCGCTTTGGGCACGCGCCGCGTTTAGCTTAACATTACGAAGCCCGGCACCCTCCCTCCCGCCGCGGCCTGGGAAACACATGGCCCGCAGCATGACTGGTTTTGCGCGCCGCGAGGCACGCGGCGATTTCGGCGTCCTCGTCTGGGAGGCGCGCAGCGTCAACCACCGTTACCTGGACATGAGCCTCAGGCTTCCGGAGGAGCTGCGCGCGCTGGAAGGGGAATGTCGCGAGCGCGTCGCCGCCGCGGTCAAACGCGGCAAGCTGGACGCGCAACTGCGATTCGAACCGGCGGCCGGCGGCCGGGACTCCCTGCAGGTGGACGAGGATCGGGCCCGGGCGGTGGGCAACGCCATCGCCCAGGTGGCCGGCGTGATCGGTGCCACCGGCAGTGTCAATCCCGCCGAGGTGCTGCGCTGGCCGGGCGTGGTGCGGGAGCCGCCCCTGGATGTGGCGGCGGTGGGCCAGACTGCCCTCAAGCTCCTGGAACAGACCTTGGGCGACCTCGCCGCGGCGCGTGGCCGCGAGGGTGAGCGCACTGCCACGGTGCTCAGCGACCGCGCCAAGCAGATCACCGCCATCGTCACCGAACTGCGCAAGCGCCAGGGCGCCATGACCAGCGCGCTGCGCGACAAGCTGCGCGGCCGCGTCGAGGAACTGAAGGTGCAGGTGGATCCCCAGCGCCTGGAGCAGGAACTGGTGATGCTCGCCCAGCGTCTGGATGTGGCCGAGGAGCTGGATCGTCTCGAGAGTCATCTCAAGGAGTTCTCCGACACCCTCAAGAGCGGCGAAGCCGTGGGCCGTCGCCTGGATTTCCTGATGCAGGAGTTCAACCGCGAGGCCAACACCCTGGGTTCCAAGTCCCAGGATGCAGCCGTCACCCAACAGGTCGTCGACTTGAAGGTATTGATAGAACAGATGAGGGAACAGGTCCAGAACCTTGAGTAACGCTCAGATGAAGCGCGGCCACCTGTTCCTGGTCACGGCGCCTTCCGGCGCCGGCAAGACCAGCCTGGTGCGCGCGCTCCTGAAAGATCATCCCAACATCAAGTTCTCCATCTCCTACACCACCCGTAAGCAGCGGCCCAACGAGAAGCATGCCCACGACTATCACTTCGTGGACAAGCCGGAGTTCGAGCGCATGGTGGCGGCGGGGGAGTTCCTGGAGCACGCCCAGGTCTTCGACAACTACTACGGCACCTCCCGCCAGGCCGTGGAGGCGGAGATGGCCGCCGGCCGCGACATCCTGCTGGAAATCGACTGGCAGGGCGCGGCCCAGGTGCGCAAGCTCATGCCGGAGGCGGTCTCGGTGTTCATCCTGCCGCCGAGCCGGGATGAGCTGGAGCGGCGCCTGCGGAGCCGCGGCACCGATAGCGATGAGGTCATCGCCCGGCGTCTCAAGGACGCGGTGGGCGACATGTCCCATTGGCGGGAGTTCGACTATGTCGTTGTGAACGACACTTTCGAGCACGCCCTGGTGGAGCTCGCCGCCATCGTCACCGGCCGGGGCCAGGCCTCCCGGGCAGACCGTCCCGGCCTGAAATCCGTGGTGGATGCCCTCCTGGCATAGGGTCGTGGGGTTCCAATAATCCGACCCCTCCGGTAGACTATTAGACCCTGTTTTTAAAAGCCTTTTTGCCGGAGTCTGCAGATGGCGCGCGTCACGGTCGAAGATTGCCTGGGCAACGTGGATAACCTGTTCCAGCTGGTGCTGGTCGCGACCAAGCGTTCGCGGTAGCTGGCCCGCGGCGTCGAGCCGAGCGTGCCCTGGGAGAACGACAAGCCCACCGTGGTCGCCCTGCGCGAGATCGCGGCCGGCAACATCGGCCCCGCCATCCTCGACGAAGTCGAGCAGATCCCCGAAGAGGAACCGGTGGAACAGCAGCCGGTGGTGATGATGGACGCGGAGGACCCGCTCTAACGGGCAGGTCACCCAGCCGCATATGAGTCAGGTCGCCTCTTCCCTATTCGACATAGTCAGAGGCAAGCGGGCGACCGGCATCGAGGATCTGCTTCCCAAGCTCCGTCTCTACCTCCCTGAACCCCAGGTCGAGGAAGTCCACCAGGCTTACCTGTTCGGCGCCGCGGCCCATGAGGGCCAGCGCCGCATGTCCGGCGAGCCCTATATCTCCCATCCGGTCGCGGTCGCCTCCATCCTGGCGGACCTGCACATGGACCACCGCACCCTCGAGGCGGCGATCCTGCACGACGTCATCGAGGACACCCCCACCCTCAAGGAAGAGTTGCTGACCCGCTTCGGTCCCGAGGTGGCGCAGCTCGTGGACGGTGTCTCCAAGCTCACCCAGATCAAGTTCAAGAGCCGCGCCGAGGCCCAGGCGGAGAACTTCCGCAAGATGGTTCTGGCCATGGTGGAGGACATCCGCGTCATCATGGTCAAGCTGGCGGACCGGCTGCACAACATGCGCACGCTGGACGCCATGCCGCCGCCGAAGCGCCGCCGCATCGCCCAGGAGACCCTCGAGATCTACGCGCCCATCGCGCATCGCTTAGGCATGAGCGCCATCCGCATGGAGCTGGAGGACCTGGGGTTCCAGGCCCTGCATCCGATGCGCTACAAGGTGCTGGCCAAGCACCTCAAGCGCTCGCGTACCCACCAGAAGGAGATGCTGTCCAAGATCAGCAAGAGCCTGGTGCAGGCCTTGCAGCGCGAGGGCATCCCCGCCGAGGTGGAGGGCCGCGAGAAACACGTCTACAGCGTGTACCGCAAGATGCGCGCCAAGCGGCTGCCCATGCACGAGGTGCTGGACGTGCACGCCTTCCGCCTGGTGGTGAAGCGCACCGACGAGTGCTACCGGGCCTTGGGCGTGGTGCACAACCTGTTCAAGCCGGTGCCGGGCAAGTTCAAGGACTACATCGCCATCCCCAAGGCCAACGGCTACCAGTCGCTGCACACGGTGTTGATCGGCCCCGGCGGCGTGCCGCTGGAAGTGCAGATCCGCACCGAGGACATGCAGAAGGTCTCCGAGTCCGGCATCGCCGCCCACTGGCAGTACAAGACCGGCGAGGGCGGCGCCACCGCTCCCGAGGTGCGCGCCCGCGAGTGGCTGAAGGGCGTGATGGAGATGCAGCAGGGCACCGGCAGTTCCCTCGAGTTCCTCGAGAACGTGAAGGTCGACCTCTTCCCCGACGAGGTCTACGTGTTCACGCCCCAGGGCGACATCCGTCGCCTGCCGCGCGGTTCCAGCGCGGTGGACTTCGCTTACGCAGTGCACACCGACGTGGGCAACGCCTGCGTGGCCGCCAAGATCGACCGTCGGCTGGTGCCCCTGCGCACCCAGCTCGAGAACGGCCAGACCGTGGAGATCATCACCGCGCCCAACGGCCGGCCCAATCCCGCCTGGCTCAACTTCGTGGTCACCGCCAAGGCGCGCGCCAACGTGCGCCACTACCTCAAGAACCTGAAGCACGAGGATGCGGTGGAGCTAGGCCGGCGCATGTTGGAGCGGGCGCTGGCCGCGCTCTCGCTCAAGCTCACCCGCGTGCCGGAATCAGCGCTCGACGCCGTGGTCAAGGAGTTCAAGCTCAGCGACCAGGCGGAACTCTTCGAGTCCATCGGCCTGGGTCATCACCTGGCGCCGCTGGTGGCGCGCCGCCTGATGCCGCTACGCGACGAAGAGGAACCCGTCGCCACCAAGCCCAGCGCGCCGCTCTTGATCCGCGGCACCGAGGGCCTGGTGGTGAACTTCGCGCGCTGCTGCCATCCCATCCCGGGCGATCGCATCGTCGGCGTGCTCACCACCGGCCGCGGCATCGTGGTGCACCGCGACAACTGCGGCAACCTCACCGAGTACCGCGCCCAGCCCGAGAAGCTCATCGAGGTGCAGTGGGAGAAGAAGATCAAGCGCGACTTCCCGGTGGAGCTGCGCGCCGAGGTGGCCAACCAGCGCGGCGTGCTCGCCACCATGGCCGCGGCCATCGCCGACATGGGCTCCAACATCGAGCACGTGAACCAGCAGCAGCGTGACGACCTCACCGCGGTCCTGGGCTTCGTGCTCTCGGTCCGCGACCGTACCCATCTGGCACGGATCCTGCGCCGGCTGCGAGGCCTCGCCCAGGTGATGAAGGTCTCCCGCTCGAGAGCTTAACGACTCCGACTCGTCCTGCTCCGCAGGCGCCGTCCCTGGCACCCGCGTCGTCAGGCTCTCACATCAGTCGCCCGAATCCACCACCTTGGCGTCGTCCGGCAGGCTGTCCAGCAGCGACTGCAGCGCGGCACCGAAGATGGGCACGTGCAGGCGATGGTTGGGCTGCGAAGCGATCAGACCGTCGAAGTCCTGCTGCAGCGGCTCGCCGTAGAAGTTCGCCGGCAGGCCGTTGCGCCGCACCAGCATCTGCTCCTGGCTGAACTCATGGCGCAGGCGCAGGTCCTTGTTGGTGGCGCAATCCAGGTACTCGCGCATGCTGCCGGTGTCCTTGTTGATGCGGCAGACCACCGCGCCGGCCTTGGCCGGATCGTCGGAGACCGGTTCCTTCAGCGCCTTCTTGATCGCCAGCAGCGTGTCCACGATCTTCTGCTTGCCGGTGATGGGCATCTTGCCCAGGTACATCGTCGGTTCGTCGCTCGGGGCGGCGTTATCGTCCGCCTGGGCCGGCATGCCGGTGAGGCAGAGCAGCATCGCCCCCGCCGCCAGCGCCGCTTTCAACTTCATCTGCGTATCCATGTGTGCTTGCTCCGGTTAGGTCGGGACCGGAGAGTCCGGTCCCAGGGACGGTTTCCCATAGCTTCGGTTTAGCAGCCGCCGGAGCGGGCGTCAGCGGGATTTTCTGAATCATTTCTTAGCCATTAGCGGCTCAAGGATGAGCCCGCCGGGCCGCGTCAGTGCTGGGGTGCGGGGGCCGGTGCCGGCGCGTCCTCGACCACCTGCACGTCGCCCTTGCCGTGCTCCGGCAGGAGGCCCAGTACTTTGCGCAGCGCCGCGAGCTGCCGGTGGTCGAGCAGGCGCTCCACATGCCAGGGGTGTCCTAGGTTGGGGCTGGTGGTGAGGTCGGTCTGTTCGGTGACGTTCATGTCGCGGGCGTGGATGCCGCGCTGCATGGCGAACCAGCCCTGGCTGCCGCATTCCAGGATCGCGCCTTGGGCGCGATAGCCCGAGTTGTCCTTGATGAAGCACACCATGTCGTCATAGTGGGCGGGGTCGTTGTCGAAGGGGCGTTTGATGGCGAGCTTCATCTCCTCCAGCACCTGCACCATGGACTTGATGCCCCTTCACGTCGATGTCGCCCAGCTCCACGTTGCCGGTAGCGGCAGCGGGCGCCGGGGTGGGATCGGCGGCCAGCGCCGGGCCGGAGATGGCCAGGGCCAGGATCATCAGGGGGATGCTGCGCATGGAGTGCTCCTACGGTCCGCTGCAAGTCTAGTACCGCTGATACATACTGTCGCCCACCGCATCGATCAGGAGCGACCATGGCCCGCACCAGCATCTTCACGGACCAGGCTCCCAAGGCCATCGGACCCTACTCCCAGGCGATCCGTGCCGGGAACACCGTATACCTCTCGGGCCAGATCCCGCTCGATCCTAAGACCGGTGAGCTGGTCTCCGGCGACATCCAGCGTGAGACCCGCCGCGTGTTCGACAACCTCAAGGCGGTCACCGAGGCGGCCGGAGGCGGACTCAAGGATGTGGCTCGCGTCACCATCTTCCTCACCGACTTGGGCGACTTCGCCAAGGTCAACGAGGTGATGGCCGAGTACTTCCAGGAGCCCTATCCCGCCCGCGCCACCTTGGGCGTGGCGGCGTTGCCGCGCGGTGCCCGCGTCGAGATCGACGCGGTGATGGTGCTCGGCTGATTCACTCGCGCATCAGCGCGGTCTTGGACACCTGGGGCCCGGCGGCGGGCGCGGCGCTGCTCGCGGTCGTGTAAGGCAGGTCGGGGGATGCTTCCGACAGCTCGTCGGCGCCGACCGCGGCGGCGAAGGCTAGCACCAGGGTTATCGCAGAGATCAGTGTCAGGACGCGCTGGCTCATGGCGGCTCGCCTCATATATGTGTTTCGCTCCGTCCCCGTTAACATGGGGCCGGCATCTGAGGTATAGCCCAGCTGCCGCCGCAGCCGGGGAGACTCGCCTTGCATAGTCATGAATCATTTCTGATGGCCGTCACCCGGGCATGAAGGCCGAGGCTGTCACGGCCGGGCCATCCGTGCCGGTCACGCGCCTGCGCGGCGTGGGGCCGCAGGTGGCGGAGAAGCTCGCGCGCCTCGGCATCCGCAGCGTCGAGGACCTGCTGTTCCACCTGCCGCGCTACTACGAGGACCGCACCCGCATCACCCCCATCGGCGCGCTCAAGCCCGGCTGGACCGCATCCGTCGAAGGCGTAGTCGATCTGACCGAAGTGGCGTTCCGCGGCCGGCGCATGCTGCTGACGCGCATCAGCGACGGCACCGGCGCCCTGACCCTGCGCTTCTTCCATTTCAACGCCGCGCAGCAGGCCATGCTCGCCCGCGGCGCGCGCCTGCGCTGCTACGGCGAGGTGCGCCCCGGCAAGACCACGCTGGAGATGGTGCATCCCGAGTACAAGATCCTCGGCGCCGAGGACCTGAAGCCGCAGGCGCCGGCACTCACGCCCATCTATCCCGCCACCGAGGGCGTGCAGCAGGTGAAGCTGCGCGCGCTCACGGACCAGGCCCTCTCCTGGCTCGCCCACGGCAATGCGCTCGAGGAGCTGCTGCCCGCCGGCGTGTTGGGCGCGGAGATGCCGCCGCTGGCGGAAGCCTTGCGCTACGTGCACCGTCCCCCGCCGGACGCGCCGCTGGAGCAGCTCCTGGACGGCAGCCATCCGGCGCAGCAGCGCCTGGCCTTCGAGGAACTGCTGGCGCATCACTTGAGCCTGCGCCGCCTGCGCCTGGCGGAGGACAAGAGCCGCGCCGCCCCGCTCAGCTGCGAAGGGCGCCTCGCGGCGCAGTTCCGCGCCGGCCTGCCGTTCAAGCTCACCGGCGCACAGGAACGGGTCGCCGCCGAGATAGCCAAGGACGTGAGCCGTCCCCATCCCATGATGCGATTGGTGCAGGGTGACGTGGGCAGCGGCAAGACCGTGGTGGCGGCGCTGGCGGCGCTCGCCTGCATCGAGGCGGGACATCAGGCGGCGCTCATGGCGCCCACGGAGTTGCTGGCAGAACAGCACTTCCGCAACTTCTCGAATTGGCTCATGCCTCTGGGCATCGAACCCGTATGGTTTTCCGGCCGCAGCAAGCCCGTGGAGCGCAATGCGGCACTCGCCAAGCTGGTGGACGGCTCCGCGCGCATCGTCATCGGCACCCATGCGCTGTTCCAGGAGGAAGTGCGCTTCCAGGACCTGGCCCTGGTCATCATCGACGAGCAGCACCGCTTCGGCGTGCACCAGCGTCTGGCCTTGCGGGAGAAGGGCGCGGGCCCGGGCGTGCACCCGCATCAGCTCATCATGACCGCCACTCCCATCCCGCGCACGCTCGCCATGACCGCCTATGCGGACCTGGACGTCTCCGCCATCGACGAACTGCCTCCCTCGCGCCGGCCGGTGAAGACCGTGGCGCTCACGGAAGCCAAGCGCGCCGAAGTGGTGATGCGGGTGGCGCAGGTCTGCCGCGAGGGCCGCCAGGTGTACTGGGTGTGTCCGCTCATCGAGGAATCGGAACTCCTGCAGGCCCAGGCCGCCGAAGACACCGCCGTGGCCCTGGCCAAGGCGCTGCCGGCGTTGAAGGTCGCACTCCTGCACGGCCGCATCAAGGGCAAGGAGCGGGACCAGATCATGTCGCAGTTCAACGCCGGCAAGATCAACCTGCTGGTCGCCACCACCGTGGTGGAAGTGGGCGTGGACGTGCCCAACGCCAGCCTCATGATCATCGAGAACGCGGAGCGCTTGGGCCTCTCGCAGCTGCACCAGTTGCGCGGCCGGGTGGGGCGCGGCGCTGCCGAGTCCAGCTGCGTGCTCCTATATAAGCCGCCTTTGGGCTCCATGGCCCGGGCCCGCCTGGACACCATGCGCGCCACCAACGATGGTTTCGAGATCGCCCGCAAGGACCTGGAGTTACGCGGCCCCGGTGAGCTGCTGGGCACGCGCCAGGCGGGTGAGGTGGACCTGCGCATCGCGGACCTGCTGCGGGATGCGCCGCTCATCCCCGAAGTGCAGCGCGCCGCGATCCTGCTGCTGGAAGAGCATCCTGCGTGGGTGAATCCGATCGTTCGCAGATGGCTAGGCGAGACTGAACGCTACGGCCACGCCTAGCCGTTACAATTGGGTTCGATGAACACCGTAGCCGCCACGCCCGCGACCCTCTGGCAACCCCTGGATGCATGGGCTCCTGCCGCGCGTCCGCGGGCGCTCTGGCCGTATCTCGCGGAAGCGGGCTCCCTCACCGAGCGCTTGCGTTCGCGGGATACGGGCTTCCAGGTGCAGTTGCTTGCCCACGGCCACACCACCCTCTCGGAGGAGGACACGGCGCTGCTGGAGGCCAAGCCCGAGGAAGCGGGCTACGTGCGCCAGGTGTATCTCTGCGGCGGCGATGAACGCCCCTGGGTCTATGCCCGTTCCCTCACCGCCGGGCCTTCGGAGAACTGGCTGAAGGAGTTGGGCGAACATCCCCTGGGCGATCGCGTATTCGCCAATCCCCGCGCCGGGCGCAGCCCCATCGTGGTGGCGCAACTCGACGCGCACCATGTGTTGCACAAGGAAGCCCTGGCCCACCTCTCGCCCCAGGAGCGGGCCCCCGCCGCAGGACCCCTGTGGGCACGCCGCTCGCGTCTGACCGTGGAAGCCGCGCACATCCTCATATATGAAGTTTTCTTGCCTGGTCTAGAGAGCTAGTGGGGAACTCGACAAAAATGAGGGATTTTGGTTTCTGGCTAGGCGCGGACGGCCGAGCAAGCGGAGCGTACTCGTCAGTACGTGAGCATTGCGAGGCCGGCCGCAACACCGCCAGAAAGCAAAAGACCCATTTTTGGGGAAGCCGATGCTTGATCCGAAGCTAAAAACTTTGTGGTTGAAGGTGCGCTACAACAGCGCCACGAAAGTGTGGTGGCCGCTGGTGAAGGAGCGCGGTTCCGCCTACGGCCGGCTGATGCGCCTGAACAAACCCATCGGCGCTTTCCTCTTGCTCTGGCCGACGCTCTGGGCTCTCTGGCTCGCCACTGCCGGGCGCCCCAGCCCGAAGCTCTTCATGATCTTCGTGGCCGGTGTGTTCGTCATGCGCGCCGCCGGCTGCATCATCAACGACTACGCGGACCGCAAGTACGACCCGCATGTGATGCGCACCCGCGGGCGGCCGCTGGCCACCGGCGAAGTGAGCATCGCGGAAGCCGCGATCCTGTTCGTGATCCTGGGATTGATGGCCTTCGGCCTGGTACTGCTGCTCAACACCCTCTGCATCGAGCTCGCGGTGGTGGGTCTCGCGCTGGCCGTGAGCTATCCCTTCATGAAGCGCTACACCTACCTGCCGCAGCCTTACCTGGGGCTCGCCTTCGGCTGGGGCATCCCCATGGCCTTCGCCGCGGCGCAGGGCACGGTGCCGGACGTGGCCTGGCTCATCTTCATCGCCAACATCCTCTGGACCACGGTCTACGACACTGAGTACGCCATGGTGGACCGGGCCGATGACCTGAAGATCGGCATCAAGTCCACGGCGATACTCTTCGGCAGCATGGACAAGAAGATCATCGGCGTGCTGCAGCTGCTGCTCATGGGCAACCTGGTGATGATCGGCACTCGCCTGCAACTGGATACCACATACTACGTGGGGCTCGGCTTCGCCGCCTGCTTCTCGCTCTACCAGCAGTATCTGATCCGCCGGCGCGAGCCTGCCAAGTGTTTCGAGGCCTTCCTCAATAACAATTGGTTCGGTGTGTCTGTCTTCAGCGGGATAGTCTTGGACTATGTCTTCCTCCACAGCTAGATGAACAAACTCTGTTCGGTCATCGCCTTTCTATCGGTGCTTATGACCTGTGGAGGTTGTGATTGGAGTGATCCCCATTTCCTGGGGCGCTATCAACTCGATGGCACTGACGGGCATCACTACGTCGTCGATATCCGGCATAACGAGATCGTGGTCGAGCAGCAAGTAGTGGATCTAGAGACAAGTAGCCACTACTTGCTGGTGCTGCGGGAGCTAGCTCAGAGCTACTTATGCGGCCCACATGATGAACAGGGCATCTATACGGAATACAGCGGTCAATTGGAATACTGGGCGATTGACGCGGATTCGGGCGTGATACAGGGACCGCTCGATGTGAATGGTTATGAGTCGTTTCTCAAGTCCCATGGGCTTCCGGACGTAGAACTGGCGCAAACGTCCGAGTTTGTACCGTACAACGCAAGCCCGCGCATTCCGACGGGATTGCGAAAATCCTGCGAGCCAATTTGAACTACACCCCTGGCCACGGCGAGGATCAGTCTCCTCGCCGTGGCCCATATAGATGAAAGCCCTTAGCGTGACGCCACGTCCGCGCCCAGCCCGCATTTGAGCGGGAATTTCTTGTAGGGTTGCGGCGAGTAGCAATAGCCTTCCTTGCAGGGGTCCGCGCCCAGGTCCCGCGCCATCCGCTGCCAGGCGGCGCCATGTTCCTCGCTCAAGTCTTGCAGCCCCGGCCCGTTCATGGCCACCAGCTGCGGACCCGCGGAGGTGGGCACCATCGCCGTCTGCGGTGGGCCGTACTTGTCGTAGTAGACGAACAGGTGCGCGAGCTCGTGGGGCAGGGCTTCCTGGTCCACCATGCACACATCCTTGTCCACCCACTCGGCGTTGAGGTGGATGGTCCAGGAGGAGTAGGCGGCGGCGCCGATCACGGATCCCGAGAGGCCCTTGGAGTCGATCACCAGCTTCGGCACCGGATAGTGGCTGCCGTGGCTGTGGTTGTAGTCCTGGGTGAGTCGCGCGACCTGCCGGCTGAAGGAGTCCGCCTGCGTCTGCAAGCGCGGATCCATGCTGCTGCAGCCGGCCAGCAGCAGGCAGATGATCCCGAGTCCTTTCGCCGATCGCATCTCGCCGTTCCATGAGCGATGTGTACGCGATCACTATGGGAGCCTTCAGTCTTGCTATTAATCGGGACCTCACCCGATGTTGGCGCGCCAAGCACCTGAAAGATGCGGATGCGTGAGCCATGCACGGGTGATGCGTATCACGCGGTTATTGCAGGGGTAAAGTGCGGCGCCTTATGTATCAGGCGTAGGGACTGGCGGCGCGGCACACGCTCCAGAGCGTGACGCGCCGCGCACCGGCTTCCCGCAGCGTGCGCGCCAGGGATTCGGCGGTGGCGCCGGTGGTGACCACGTCGTCCAGCAGCGCCAAGTGCAGGCCCTGCACCGATGCCTTCACGGCGAAAGCGTCCTTGAGGTTCTTGCGGCGCTCGTCGGAATCCAATCTCGATTGCACCTGCGTCGCGCGTGTGCGTTCGCAGAGATCCAGTCGGACTTTCACTTTCACGCGCCTCGACACCGGCCGCGCCAATTCCACGGCTTGATTGAATCCGCGTTCCTTCAGGCGTGAGGCATGCAGCGGTACCGGCACGATGCAGTCGGGCCGGGCATCTCCGGCGGCGATGTACTCGGCGAGCAGCGAACCCAGCAGGCGTCCTACCGCGAGATCGCCCTCGAACTTGAAGCGCTGCACCAGCTTGTCCACCGGGAAGCCGTAGGCGAGGGGACTCCTGGCCTCGTCCCAGCTCGGCAGCTGCTTGATGCAGTCGCCGCAGAGCGGCGTGTCTGCATCGGGAGGCAGCGGCGCCGCACAGCGGGGGCAGGGATGGCGGTTCCAGGGCAGTTCGCCGAAACAGTCCCCGCACAGGTCCCGGCCGCCGGAGCCTGTGCCGCCGCAGAGCACGCAGGTTGGGGGGTAGAGGAAGCGCAGCATCCTGAGGATGCTAACCCAGCTTGGGCCGCAGCTTCGTAGGTATAACCGGCTGATTCACAACGCAAAATTGCCATGACTATTATTACAACATCCGTAAACCCATAGCGCATTTAAAAGTTGACAGCCTGGCACTACACTGGCGCCCATCAAATAGAGGGCCGGCCCATGTCAGTAGTGATGCCTCAGGACGTACGCCACGATTGGACCCTGGCCGAAGTGCAGGCGCTGTTTGCGCTGCCCTTCAACGACCTCCTGTTCCGCGCCCAGGACGTGCACCGCCGCCACTTCGATCCCAACGCGGTGCAGGTCTCGACCCTGCTCTCCATCAAGACCGGCGCCTGCCCCGAGGACTGTGCCTACTGCCCCCAGAGCGCGCGCTTCGACACCGGCCTCAAGGCCGAGAAGCTCATGTGCGTGGACGACGTGGTGGCGAAGGCTAGGATCGCCCGCGAGGCCGGCGCCACGCGCTTCTGCATGGGCGCCGCCTATCGCTCGCCGAAGGACAAGGACCTGGAGCAGATCGCCGGCATGATCAAGGGCGTGCGCGAACTCGGCATGGAGACCTGCTGCACGCTGGGCATGTTGACGCCGGCCCAGGCACAGAAGCTCGCCGACGCGGGCCTCGACTACTACAACCACAACATCGACACCTCGCCCGAGTACTACAAGGACATCATCAGCACCCGCAGCTTCCAGGACCGCCTGGACACGCTGCAGAACGTGCGCGACGCCGGCATGAACGTGTGTTGCGGCGGCATCGTCGGCATGGGCGAGCAGAAGGAAGACCGCGCCAAGATGCTGCACACGCTGGCCACTTTGCCGGAACACCCGGAGAGCGTGCCCATCAACCAGCTGGTGCAGGTGGCGGGCACGCCGCTGGCCGGCGGCGAGACCATCGACCCCTTCGACTTCGTGCGGGTCATCGCCGTGGCGCGCATCCTCATGCCCAAGGCCCATGTGCGCCTGTCCGCGGGCCGCAGCGAGATGCACGACGAGATGCAGGCGCTCACCTTCCTCGCCGGCGCCAACTCCATCTTCTACGGCGAGAAGCTGCTCACCACCGGCAACCCGGACATGGAGAAGGACCGCCAGCTGTTCGCCCGCTTGGGGCTCAAGCCCGAGGAGCTGAAAGAGCGCGCTGACACCGCGCACCTCGACATCACGGCCGAGGAACATGGACGCGTCGCAGCGACTCGATGAACTGCTGGCTCCCGAACTCGAGGCGCTGAAGCAGAAGTCCTTATATAGGCTGCGTCGACTGCTGGAGGGTCCCCAGGGACCGGAGATCCAGGCCGACGGCCAGGCGCTGCTTAACTTCTCCAGCAACGACTACCTGGGGCTAGCCGCCGATCCGCGCCTCGCGGAAGCGGCCAAACGCGGGCTAGACAAGTACGGTACCGGCAGCGGCGCCGCACATCTCGTCACCGGCCACTCCGCTGCGCACCATTCCCTCGAGGAGGAACTGGCCGCCTTCTGCGGCCGGCCTCGGGCGCTGCTCTTCTCCAGCGGCTACATGGCGAACTTAGGTATCGCCGGCGCCCTCGTAGGCCGCGGCGATCGGGTGCTCGAAGATCGCTTGAACCACGCCTCCCTGCTGGACGCGGGCCTGCTATCCGGTGCCGCGTTCTCGCGCTATGCCCACTGCAATGCCGTGTCCCTGGAACGGGAACTCGCCGATGGCAAGGGCAACACCCTCATCCTCACGGACGGCGTGTTCAGCATGGACGGGGATGTGGCGCCGCTGCCGGCCCTGGTGAAAGTGGCGGATCACCACGGCGCTTTCTTGAGCGTGGACGACGCCCACGGTTTCGGTGTCATCGGCGCCGGCGGGCGCGGCAGCCTGGAATCCCACGGGCTCGGGCCCGCGGAAGTGCCCATCTACATGGCGACGCTCGGCAAGGCCTGCGGCAGCTTCGGCGCCTTCGTCGCCGGCAGCGAAGCCTTGATCGAGACCCTCATCCAGCAGGCCCGTACTTATATATATACGACCGCCGCTCCCGCGGCCCTGGCGGAGGCGAGCCGTACTGCCCTCAAGCTGGTGCAGACCGAGACCTGGCGGCGGGATCATCTCAATGCTCTCATCGCGCGTTTCCGCAGCGGTGCGACCCAGCTCGGTCTCAAGCTCATGGAATCCACCACGCCCATCCAGCCGCTGGTGGTGGGCGAGCCGGATGTGGCCTTGGCGCTCTCGAAGCGCTTGAAGGAGCAGGGGATATTGGTGGCGGCCATCCGCCCACCCACGGTGCCCACCGGCACCGCTCGCCTGCGCATCACTCTCACGGCGGCCCACACCGAGCAGCAGGTGGATCGCCTGCTGGCGGCGCTCGCGGCGGTGAAAGCATGAGCGCGCCTCTATATATGGAGACCCAGGGGCAGGGTCCGGAGCTGCTGTTGCTGCACGGCTGGGGCCTGCACGGCGGCGTGTGGGACACGCTCATGCCGAGACTCACGCCGCACTTGCGCGTCACCCGCATCGATCTCCCGGGCCACGGCCGCAGCCGCTCGGCGCCCATGCCGCACTCCCTCACTGAACTCACGCTCCAGACCATGGCGGCGGTGCCGCCGGGCGCGGTGGTGCTGGGTTGGTCGCTGGGAGGCCTCGTGGCGCTGGAGGCGGCGTTGCGCATGCCGCAGCGGATGCGCGGGCTCATCCTCGCCAACACCACGCCGCGCTTCATCGCCAGCGAAGAATGGCCCCACGCCATGCCGCCGGAGCAGCTCAGGGAGTTCGCCGATGGCTTGGCCCAGGATCACCAGGAGACGCTGCGCCGCTTCCTATCGCTGCAAGTGCGCGGCGATGAGTCCGCGCGCGCTTCCCTGCGAGAGCTCAGGGATGCGCTCTTCGCCCATGGCGAGCCGGATACCGCGAGCCTCGCCACGGCCCTGGAGATACTCAAGGACTCGGACCTGCGCTTGAAGCTCCAGGACGTGAGCATCCCGACCCTGGTGCTGGCCGGCGGCTATGACCGTCTCACGCCCGCCGCTGCCAGTGAATACCTGGCCAGGCACATCCCGGAGGCGAGACTCGAGGTGTTTGCCAAGAGCGCCCACGCGCCCTTCATCTCCCACGCGGACGAGTTCGTCAGCGCGGTATTGGACTTCATGCGCGAGCTCGACAAGGAGGTCGCGTGAACGCCGCCGACGAATTCTCCCTGGAGTCTTCCCGGGTCGGCGCGTCCTTCGACCGTGCTGCCCGGGATTACGACGCGGCGGCTTTCCTGCAGAAGGAAGTGGCGGAGAGGCTGCTGGAGCGGCTGGACCTCATGGCCAACGTGCCCGCGAGGGTACTGGACGTGGGTTGCGGCACCGGCAGACCCACCCGCGAGTTGCAGAAGCTATACCCGAAGGCGGACATCATCGGCGCGGACCTGGCGCCCGGCATGCTGAAGATGGCCGCCAAGAGACAGCCCTGGATCGGGAGGCGCGCGGACTTCGTCTGCGCCGAGGCCTCGCAGCTCCCGTTCGCCGATGCCAGCTGCGATCTCATCTATGCCAGCCTGATCCTGCAGTGGTGCGAGGACCTGGATGCCACGCTGCTGGAATGGCGGCGTCTCTTGAAGCCTCACGGCTTGCTGCTGTTCAGCACCTTGGGGCCGGACACTCTCGGGGAACTGCGCGCCGCCTGGAGCGCGGTGGACGGCTACAACCACGTGAACCGTTTCCTGGACATGCACGACGTGGGCGACGCGCTGATCCGCGCCGGCTTCGTGGAACCGGTGATGGACGTGGAACACATCACTCTCACCTATGAAGATGCCACGGGCCTGATGCGGGACCTGAAGAGCATCGGTGCCCATAACGTCACCGCCGGCCGCCGCCGTGGGCTCATGGGCCGGGGCCGTCTCAAGGCCTTCGCCGACGCCTATGAGAAGTTCCGCGACCAGGGCCGGCTGCCCGCCACCTATGAAGTGGTGTACGGCACCGCCTGGGCTCCCAAGTTCATGCCCACCGCGGCCCTGCACCGTAGGAACCTCGGGGCCGCGGAAGGCGGCACGCCGTGAGCGGCGAAATCATCAGACGAGGCTACTTCGTCACCGGCACTGACACCGGCATCGGCAAGACCCGGGTGAGCGCGGGCCTGCTCAAGGCCCTCGCCGGTTCCGGTCTCAAGACCGTGGGCATGAAACCCATCGCCAGCGGCGCCGAGATGACGCCGGAGGGCCTGCGCAACGAAGACGCGCTCGCGCTGCAGAAGGCCGCTTCCCTCAAGCGCGACTACGCGCTGGTGAATCCCTATTGCTTCGCCCCGCCGATTGCGCCGCATATCGCGGCCCTGGACGCGAAGGTGGAGATCAACCTGGACGTGATCCGTCCCGCCTACCTGGAACTGTGTCGGGACGCGGATGCAGTGGTGGTGGAGGGTGTGGGCGGCTGGCAGGTGCCTCTCTCAGCGTCCCTGGAATTGCCGGACTTGGCCCGGGAGTTCGGGCTGCCGGTCATCCTGGTAGTGGGCCTCAGGCTCGGTTGCCTGAACCACGCACAGCTCACGGCCCGGGCCATCCGCGCCGACGGCCTGGAACTCGCCGGCTGGGTGGCAAACGCCGTTGACCCGGATTTCCAGCGGCCTGAAGCCAACCTCGCCACCCTGGCGGCGGAGTTGCAGGCACCCTTGTTGGGGCAACTGCCATACGCGCCGAAGATGCGCGCCCAGGAGCTCGCCGCGCTGCTCAAATCTGCCGCAGTCGCGCCGGCTTGAAGCTTCGAAAAACCGCAAATCACCCGGGAAAACATGCACTTCCGTGCCCCGGCTCCGTTGCACCCCCCGGGGGCCATGCGGTAGCATACGGCGCGCCCGAAGAGCCGCCGCAAAGCGGTGCGCGGGCGGAGAAAACCATCGGGGACCTACGGTTTGGCGCGCCCGCCGCCCTCTCTCCGGGGACCTGAAGCTTCACGACGCCGGCCCCGGTGCGGGCGTGACCATCAAGAAGACGGCGCTGCCACCGCGCCAGCAGGAGTGACGATCGCATGGGCTTCCACAAAATCAAGAACCTGGCGCGCGCCGCCATCCTCCTCGGCCTCGGCGTGGCGAGCTTCGCCGCCCGCGCCGCCAAGACCCAGGCGGATGCCATGTTCAACCTGCCGGAGGGCGTCACGCCCACCAGCCACGAGGTCTACAACATCCACATGGTGGTGGGTTGGGTATGCTTCTGGATCGGCGTGGTGGTGTTCGGCGTGATGATCATCGCGCTGTTCCGCTTCCGCAAATCCAAGGGCGCCAAGGCCGCCCAATTCCACGACAGCACCTTCCTCGAGATCGCCTGGACCATCGTGCCGGTGATCATCCTGGTGTCCATGGCCATCCCCGCCGCCAAGACCCTGGTGCGCATGTCCGACGCCAGCGATCCGGACATGAGCATCAAGATCACCGGCTACCAGTGGAAGTGGCAGTACGACTACCTGCAGGACGGCTTCAGCTTCTTCAGCATGCTGTCCGCGAAGAGCGACGCCGCCAGCCAGCTCGGCTCCGGCATCGACCCCAACACCGTCGACCACTACCTGCGCGACGTGGACCATCCGCTGGTGGTCCCCACCGGCGAGAAGATCCGCCTGCTGGTCACCTCCGACGACGTGATCCACTCCTGGTGGATGCCGGACTTCGGCAGCAAGACCGATGCCAACCCCGGCTTCGTGAACCTGACCTGGATCAAGGTCGAGGAACCCGGCATCTACCGCGGTGCCTGCGCCGAGCTCTGCGGCCGCTGGCACGGCTTCATGCCCATCGTGGTGGTGGCCAAGAGCCCGGCCGACTACCAGGCCTGGGTGAAGGCCACCAAGGCCGCCAACGGCAAGTACGTGAGCCCCTATGACGGGTCGCTCGAAGACACCGGCAGCCCGGTGACCTTCGACGCCGTCAGCTACAACAGCGTGATGGGCCAGCCCACCGGCGCCGCCGTGCCCACCGGTACCAAGCTCGGCAGCGCGCCCGCCGCCGCCGCGGGCAACGCCGGTGCCGTCGGCGCGCCCACCCCGCAGCCCAAGGCCGCCGCACCCGCCGCCTGGGACATGGCCACCGCCATGGCCAAGGGCAAGCAGGTCTATGACCAGAACTGCGCCAGCTGTCACCAGCCGGACGGCAGTGGCAACAAGGAGATGGGCGCTCCCGCCATCGCCCACAGCGCCATCGCCAACGGCCCGCTGGCCGCACACCTGCAGCGCGTGCTGAAGGGCAAGGGCATCATGCCGGCCTGGGGCAACATGCTGAACGACATCGACCTGGCCGCGGTCATCACCTTCGAGCGCAACTCCTTCGGCAACCACACCGGC
>DASXYJ010000301.1:0-3147 GCA_036502565.1 Gammaproteobacteria bacterium | reverse complement strand
CTGCAGGATCCCGCCATGCGCCTCGCCCGCCTCCTATCCCTCGCGTCAGGCGCTCGCCGCAGGACTTCCAAGCCCAGCTGAAGGCCGAGGAGACCGCTGCCCCGGCCGCGTCGAGCCACCCCTGAAGCGGGCCTGTGCTATACCTACTCGGTCCGACATAACCGCTTCCCCAGGGGGTCCTCATGGTCTCGCTCGCCCAGATCTGGCTGCCCATCGTGCTCGGCGCGGTGGGCGTGTTCATCGCCAGCAGCATCCTGCACATGGCGCTGCACAAGATATGGCACGGCACCGACTACCACGGCTTCAGCAACGAGGATGAGGTGCGCGCCGCCATCCGCAAGGGCAGCGGCAAGCCCGGCATGTACATGCTGCCCTGGTGCCCGCCGGAGAAGATGAAGGAGCCGGCTACCCTTGCCAAGTTCACCGAAGGCCCGGTGGGTTTCCTGATCCTGCGCAAGTCCGGCAGCTTCAACATGGGCAAGAGCCTGGGGCTGTGGTTCGTGTTCTGCCTGCTGGTGTCGCTGTTCGCGGGCTATCTCGGCTCCGCCACCCTCGCCGCCGGCACCGAGGCGAGCCAGGTGTTCCGCGTCACCGCCACCGCCGCGGTGATGGGCTTCGCGCTGGGTTCACTGCCCAACCACATCTGGTGGGGCGAGCCCGCGGGTTCCACGCTGAAGAACCTCATCGACGGCATCATCTACGGCTGCATCGTGGGCGCCCTGTACGCCTGGCTCTGGCCGCACGCCGCCTAGTCCCCCGCCGGGGGCCCGGGAGCGATCCCGGGCCTCTTCAGCGCTTTTCCAGGCCTTTTCCCGCATCCGGGGAGCATATTGACCGGGTCGGGACAGGCCGGTATATTTACCAAGTTCTAACTTGCTTAATAGGGAGACACCATGTTCCTGATCGTCGCTGCAATCCTCTTCGCGCTGGGCGCCTTGGGTGGCCTGTACATGGCCGCGCTGGCCTTCCAGGGCAAGCCCCTGCCGGTCGCCGTGGCCGTGCTGCACGGCCTGCTCGGCGCCACCGGCCTGGTGCTGCTGATCGTGGGCGTGATGATGGGTATGGGGGCCGGGACCGCCAAGGTCGCCCTGATCCTGTTGATCGTGGCCGCCCTGGGCGGCTTCTACCTGCTGAGCTTCCACGTCAAGAAGCAGCAGCATCCGCGCGCCGTGATCGTGATCCACGCGCTGGTGGCGGTGATCGGCTTCCTCACCCTGCTGACCGCCATCTGGCAGTCGCAGGCGCCGGCAGCCTGAGACCGGCCATGAGGGGCCTGCGGCTCGGCGGACATCCGCTGCATCCGGCGCTGGTGCATTTCCCGGTCGTGTGTTGGACCGTGGCACCGGTGCTGGACGTGGTGTATCTGCTGACCCAGGCCCCCGTCTTCTGGCAGGCCGAATATGTCTGCCTCGCGACCGGCGTGATCATGGCCCTGCTCGCCATGGGCGCCGGACTCATGGATCTCATGGCCATCCCTGCAGACAGCCCGGCCCAGGGCGTGGCCCAGCGCCACATGCTGCTGATGGGTTCGGCCTGGACCCTGTATGTGCTGGCGCTGGTGCTGCACCCGCTGCACGGGACGCCGGCGCCTTCCCAACTCTGGACCGACCTCGGGCTCTGCGTCGCCGGCTTCGCCTTGTTGGCGGCAGGCGCCTACGCGGGCGCGAGGCTGGTGTACGATTTCGGCATCGGCCGCAACCCTTCCCATACCCCATGAGCATCATCCCTTCGTTGCCGGATTCGCGCCGGCAGATCATGCAGCTCCTCAAGCGCCAGGGCGACGCCAGCGCCGGCGAGGTCGCCGAGCACCTGCAGATCAGCCGTGAGGGCGCGCGCCAGCAGCTGCAGTTGCTGGAGAACGAGGGCTGGGTGTCGCGCCAGGAGCGCGCCGCCACCGGTGCCGGACGCCCCTCCGTGGCCTTCCGCATCACCGCCGCCGGCGACCACGTGTTCCCCAAGAACTACGACCAGCTGTCCATGACCCTGGTGGATGCGGTGGCGACGCAGCTCGGAGCCGAGGCGCTGCAGAAGCTGCTGGCCTCCATCACCGAGCAGCAGGTGCAGCACTGGGAGCCGAAGCTCTCCGGGCTCACGCTGCCGGAGCGCATCAAGGCGCTCAAGGACATCTACATCGAGGACGACCCCCACACCGCCATGCGCAAGGACGAGCGCGGCTACGTGCTGGTGGAGCGCAACTGCCCGTTCCTGAACGTGGCCATGCGCCGCCCGCAGCTCTGCGCCATCACCGTGAACACCCTGACGCGCCTCTTGGGCGTGCGGGTGGTGCGTGAGGAGCGCTTCCAGGACGGCGACCGGCGCTGCGTGTTCCGCGTGCTGGCGGACCAGCCGGTGGATACCGTGAACTACGTCTTCGAGATGGAGCAGGCGGCCTAAGCACGCCTTCCCGCCCGCCCAACCATAGCCGATAAGGACATCCCGCATGCGCCTCACCGCCCCGACCACGGCCCCGGCCCTGGAGTTCCGCGACATCTACGGCGAGCCGGTGCGCATCGGCCGGGGCCGCCGCACCCTGCTGTGCTTCTTCCGCGACGCGGCCTGCCCGTTCTGCAACTACCGCATCTACGAGCTGACCCAGCAGCACAAGGGCCTGCTGGCGCTGGGCCTCGACATCGTGGCGGTGTTCGCCTCCACGGAGGCGGAGGTGAAGCGTTTCGTGGCGCGCCATCCGCGTCCCTTCACGGTGGTGGCGGATCCCACCGCCTCGGCGCACCTGCGCTACGGCGTGGAGCGCTCGTTCCTGCGCAAGCTGAAGGCGGTGTTCACCCGGGTGCCGACCCTGCTCAAGGGCCTGAGCATCGTGGGCCTGGCCGGCCTCAAGACCAACAACCTGATGCCGGCAGACTTCCTCATCGACGAGGAAGGCCGCATCGTCGAGACCTACTACGGCAGCGATGCCGGCGACCGCATCCCCTTCGAGCGCGTGGAGCTGTTCCTGGCGCGCGGCCTCATCAAGCGCGGCAACATGTCGCCGGTGCGGGCGGCGCGCGACGCCGCCTGAGGGCGCCGGCAGGCGCCTCAGTCCGGCGGGAAGAGCGTGGCGAAGTCATGGCCGTCCGCGACCTTGGCGAGGAGCGCGGTCACCGCTGGAGTCCCGCCGTGGGACACCATCCACAGGTCCACCCGGCA
>DASXYJ010000300.1:0-6900 GCA_036502565.1 Gammaproteobacteria bacterium | reverse complement strand
GGTGTTCGCGATCGCGGCGCTGCTGGCCGTCCAAGCGGGTGCCTTCCCCGCCAGCGGACGCCTGGCGATAGAGATCAGTGCCTGCGCCATCCTGCTGGCGGCCCTCGGGCTCAGCCTGCAGTTCAACCGCAGCCGCATGTTCTTCGCGCTGCTGACCCTCACAGCCATCTACGTCGGCATCTTCGCCCTGTCCCGCCTCGATGACCCGCTGAAGCGCGCGGTGCTGGACGGTGGGCTGTGCCTGTTCCTGCCCCTGGACCTGCTGGTGTTCGCCTTCATCCCGGAGCGCGGCATCCTCAGCCGCTACGGCGGCCTCTGGTTCGGCTTGTTGGCGGGCGAGGCCCTGGCATTGTGGCTGCTCACCGCCTTCCCGAGCCTGCTGGTGGCGCGGGCCCTGCAGGTGCAGTTCACCCACTTCAGCTTCCTCATGCACAGCGACGTGAGCCAGCCGGCGCTGCTCATCACCCTCTTGGCCTTGCTGTACCTGAACGACCGGCTGTTGCGCAAGCACGATGCCGAGAGCGCGGCTTTCTTCCTGGCGCTGGTGGTGGTGCTGCCGGTGCTGCATCACATGCAGCTCGCCAATGCGGCCTTGTTCCTGGCGGCGGCGGCGCTGGGCTTCGGCTACGCGGTGATCCAGGGTTCCTGGAGCATGGCCTATCTCGATGAGCTCACCGGCCTCCCCGGGCGGCGCGCCCTCGAGGAGCAGATGCGCCAGCTCGGCGGCCGCTATTCCATCGCCATGGTGGACGTGGATCACTTCAAGCACTTCAACGACCGCTACGGGCACGACGTGGGCGACCAGGTGCTGCGCTTCGTCGCCTCGCGCCTGCAGCGGCCGGCGCTGGCCGGCAAACCCTTCCGCTACGGTGGCGAGGAGTTCTGCCTGCTGTACGGCGGCCGGGAACTGCCGCAGGTGAAGGAAGAGCTGGAACAGGTGCGTGCCGACATCGAAGCCTGCCGCTTCGACCTGCGCCAGGGTGGCCGCCGCAACGAGGATACCGGGCCCGGCGACCTGCAACCGGACATGCTCTCCATCACCGTGAGCATCGGCGCCGCCCAGCACGGCGAACACCTGGACGAACCCTGGACCGTGCTCAAGGCCGCCGACAAGGCGCTCTACGACGCCAAGCACGCGGGCCGCAACCGCGTCAGCCTCGGCGGTACCTGAGATGTACCTCGACCAGGCCGGCACGGCCTTCGCCATCCTGATGCTGCTGCTGGTGGCAGTGGCGTTCATGTTCTGGAACGACAGCCTGCGGGCCCGAGACCGGATGCTGGAGACCTGCGCGCGGGTCTGCCGTGAACTCAAGCTGCAGTTCCTGGATGAGACCGTGGCCCTGGACCGCCTCCGGCTCACCCGCAGTGCCCGCGGCTGGCCCGAGATCGTCCGCGTCTACAGCTTCGAGTTCAGCGGTACCGGCAACGATCGCTGGCAGGGGCGCGCCACCTTGAGCGGCCGGCGCGTGCTGTCGGTGCAGCTCGACCACCCCGAAGGCATCACCATCCTGGGCGGCGTCGCGCCGGTCTCGCCCGAGACCCTGCGCCTCACCCGCTCCGCCTCTCCTGCCGAAGACCGACGCCTTCATTAGGTCCGGCTATGACTCAAAGGCGTCGCGGCGGCTTTTGAGGTGTCGCCTGGGGCGGTTGTGACGCCTCCTGGGGTCGTCTAATATCGCCAGGTCCCTCAAGGGCTTGGGTCCTGGGACCACATCCAACCGTCATAGGGGTCCTACGACATGACAGCTCCCGACAAGGTCCGGCGCGAAGCCGGCGTCATCGGTCTGCTCTACGCCAGCCTCGGCAGCATCATCGGCTCCGGCTGGTTGTTCGGCGCCCTGAACGCCTCCATGCAGGCGGGCCCCTTCAGCATGGCCTCCTGGACCATCGGCGCCACCGCGGTGCTGTTCCTGGCCTTCGTCTTCGCCGAGCTCTCCACCATGTTCCCCAACTCCGGGGCCCTGGTGCACATGGTGCACGTGAGCCACGGCGACATGCTGGGCAAGATGTGGAGCTGGATCCTGTTCCTGGCCTTCGTCTCGGTGCCGCCCGTCGAGGTGATGGCGGTACTGACCTACACCAACACCCTGTGGCCGGGCTTCCTGGACGCCAACGGCCTGCTCTCGCCCAAGGGCACGATCAGCGCCATGATCATGCTGGCCCTGGTGGTGGCCCTCAACTTCATGGCCATCCGCTGGGTGATCGCCATCAACAGCGTCGCCACCTGGTGGAAGATCCTGGTGCCGGTGGCCACCATCTTCATCCTGATGGCCTACTCCTTCCATCCTGGCAACATGACCTCGCACCTGGACAGCACCCCGGTGAGCGGCATCTTCACCGCCGTCGGCACCGCCGGCATCATCTTCAGCTTCCTGGGGTTCCAGCAGGCCATCGCGCTCGCCGGCGAGACCCGCAACCCCGGCAAGTACGTGCCCATCGCCCTGATCGGCTCGGTGGTTATCGCCCTCATCATCTACCTGGGCCTGCAGTTCGCGTTCATCGTGGCCCTGCAGCCCGGCGACATCAGCGAGGGCTGGACCAAGCTGCACTTCGCCGGCATGTTCGGCCCGCTGGCGGCCATCCTGCTCACGGTGGGCGCCACCTGGTGGGCCTGGGTGTTGTATTTCGATGCTGTTGTGTCGCCACTGGGGACCGCCTTCATCTACATCACCGGCAGCCCGCGCATCGTGATGGCGGCCGGCGAGATGGGCGGCGCGCCCAAGGTGGTGGCCAAGCTCAACCGCTTCGGGGTGCCGTGGATCGCGCTCATCGCCACCTACGTGGCCGGCGCCGCGTTCTTCTTCCCCTTCCCGTCCTGGCAGAAGCTGGTGTCGGCGGTGTCGTCCATCACCGTGCTCTCGTACGCCATCGGCCCGGTGATCCTGCTGCACCTGCGCACCATCCTGCCGGACGACACCCGTCCGTTCCGCCTCAAGGCGCACAAGCTGGTGTCGCTGATCGCCTTCATCGCCTCCAACTGGATCATCTACTGGACCGGCAACTACGTGATGAGCGTGCTGTTCGTGCTGGTGGGCGGCTACACCGTGTTCCTGCTGGTGTGGCACCTGCTGGTGAAGCGCCTGCCGGCCTCCAGCCTCGACTGGCAATACGCCTGGTGGCTGCTGCCCTACTTCATCTGCATGTGGCTCATCAGCTACTTCGGGCCCTCCGCCAGCGGCATGGGCGGCAACGACAGCTTCGGCTTCTTCACCGGCATGCTGCTGATCGCCATCATCAGCCCGGCGATCCTGTGGCTGGCCCTCAAGACCGGCCTCAGCACCCAGCAAGCCAAGGCACACTCGGCCAAGATCGAGGCTCTGGGCTCGCGTGGCATGGAGATGCCGATGCACTGACCGAAGCTGCTGCGCTTCGGTGATCAGACTCGTAGATTGAAAGGCCGGCGAAAGCCGGCCTTTTTCTTTTCAGTCGAAGTTCTTGCCGCGCAGGCGCTTCTTGTTGCCCTGCCGCGTCTTGCTGTCCAGGCGCCGGCGCTTGGAGCCCTTAGTGGGCTTGGTCTTCTTGCGCGGCTTGGGCGGATGCAGGGCCTGCTCGCAGAGCGCCATCACCCGCTCCACCGCATCGGCGCGGTTGCGTTCCTGGGTGCGGTGCCGCTGGGCCTGGATGATGAGGATCCCGTCATCCGTGACCCGCGACCCGGCCAGGGCTTCGAGCCGCAGGCGCACACCCACCGGCAGGTAGATGCTCTTGCGCAGGTCCCAACGCAGCTCCACCGCGCTCTCCACCTTGTTCACGTTCTGCCCGCCGGGACCGGAGGAGCGCATGAAGCTGAAATGGAACTCGGTGGCGTCCAGCATAAGGCCGTTGCTGAGGAAGAACTGGGTCTCGCGGCTCACAGGCGTGCCTCCATCTGGGCGATGCGCGCGGGATCGATGTCGTAGTCCTTGCAGTCCACCACCCGCTCCACGCGCCAGGAGAAGCCGCCGTCCTGGATGCCGGGGGCAGCCAGGTTCAGCAGCGGCCTGCGCCGATAGGGGCGGCCCTCGCGGTCGCGCACCAGCATCACCACGGGCTTCAGCCGGCTGTCCGGGTTGCTGGACATGACGATGCCGAGGGCGCCGGTGTTGAGCTCCACCAGGCTGCCGATGGGATAGATGCCGATGCAGCGGATGAATTCCTGCATCAGGTCCTCGCCGAAGTCGCGGGGCGCCCAATGGAACATCATGTTGAGGCAGTTCGCCGCCGGGATACCGTCGTGGTAGACGCGGTCGCTGCTGATGTCGTCGTAGACCTCGGCGATGGCCACCGCCCGCGCATGCAGCGGGATCTCCTCGCCCTTGAGGCCGAAGGGATAGCCCTGGCCGCCGACGCGCTCGTGATGCAGATGCACCACCTCCAGCGCCGCATCGCCGAAGCCGCCCTGCTTGCGCAGCATCTGGTAGCCGTCCACCGGATGCTTCTTCAGGATGTCGAACTCGTCCTCCGTGAGCACCCCCGGCTTGTCGAGGATGTTCACCGGCGTGCGCATCTTGCCCACATCGTGCAGCAGCGCCCCCATGCCCACCTGCTCCAGCAGGTCCTTGCTCATCCCCAGGTGCGCGCCGAAGGCCACCGCCAGCACCGTGGTGTTGAAGCAGTGATCGGCAGTATGGGTATGGCGATCCTTGAGGTTGGTGAGCCAGAGCGCCGCCTGCGGATTCACCGCCACCATCTCCACCAGGGTCTGGACCATGGCGCGGGTCTCACGGGTGTCCATGAGCTGCCCCAGGCGGGCGTCGGCCATGACCCGCTGCAGGTGCGGATAGAGCCTCTGCCGATACTCCATGACCCGGCGCACCGCCATCCGGAAGCCGGCACGGGCCGGGGTGTCCTGAACCCCGGGGAGGGTCAGGTCACCCGCCCCTTCCCGGGTGTCCCCAGCGGCAGGGCCGACAGCCCTGGCCTCATCCACGAATACGTGCTCGCAGGACTCCTGGAGGGCCGCCAGCTGGTCCGGGGACTCTATGGAGAAGCCCTGGAACAGGAATGGGCTGTCCAGCCAGGGCCGGTCCAGCTCCGTCACATACATCCCCAGGCTCAATTGGGAAACAGGTATTTTTTTGGCCATTTGCCACGTATTATGCCAGCCGGCCCGGGGGGCCAGGCCCCCTGGGGGGCCTGGGGCACCCCGTCTGGAAAACCAGCTTATGGCGTCAACCCGCCCTCCAAGAAGGCGTTATAGCCCTCGACAGGACGTGCTTGAAGCCTAAGGACAGGGAGTCCGGCCAAGACGCCAGGAGACTGGCCGAATTGGGGGCACGCAATCCACCCGCGATAAGGGTGGAGGTTTTGCAAAACCAAATGTTTCAACGTCAACTTTAATTGGAGTACTCATAATGAAGCGTCAGATCGTCCTCAGCGCCATTGCTGCTTCCCTGCTGGCTTTCGCCGGCGTGACCCTGGCCGCCCCGGCCGCTTCCACCGCCGCTGCCGCCCCCATGGCTGCCCCGGCCGCTGCTGCCCCGGCTGCCGACAAGGCCCCGGCCAAGAGCGAGAAGAAGTCCAGCAAGCACAAGAAGCATCACCACAAGACGAAGGCCCCCGCTGCTTCGACCGGTGGCAAGTAATCTCTGACTCTTAGAGATTGGGAAAGGGCGTAGCGAAAGCTACGCCCTTTTTCTTTGGGTCAAATGAAAAGGCGCGGTATGCACCGCGCCTTCTATCTTACATCCCGGCCTTACAGACCGATCAGCCATATCTACCCGTGATGTAGTCTTCCGTCTGCTTCTTCGCCGGGTTGGTGAAGAGCGTGCTGGTGTCGGCGAACTCGATCAGGTCCCCCAGGTACATGAAGGCGGTGTAGTCCGACACGCGGGCCGCCTGCTGCATGTTGTGGGTGACGATGACGATGGTGTAGTCCTTCTTGAGCTCGGCGATGAGCTCTTCCACCTTGAGGGTGGAGATCGGGTCCAGGGCCGACGCGGGCTCGTCCAGGAGCAGCACCTCGGGCTTCACGGCGATGGCGCGGGCGATGCACAGGCGCTGCTGCTGGCCGCCGGACAGGCGGGTGCCGCCCTGGTGCTGTTTGTCCTTCACCTCGTCCCACAGCGCCGCCTTGCGCAGCGCCCACTCCACCCGCTCGTCCATCTCCACGCGCGGCACACGCTCGTAGAGGCGCACGCCGAAGGCGATGTTCTCGTACACGGACATGGGGAACGGCGTCGGCTTCTGGAACACCATGCCGACCTTGGCGCGTAGCAGGTTCAGGTCCTGTCCCGCCGCCAGGATGTTGCTGCCGTCCAGCATCACCTCGCCGGCGGCGCGTTGCTCTGGGTACAGCTCATAGATGCGGTTCATGGTGCGCAGCAGCGTGGACTTGCCGCAGCCGGAGGGGCCGATGAAGGCCGTGACCTGCTTCTCCGGGATGGCCAGGTCGATGCCATGCAGGGCATGGAACTTGCCGTAGTAGAAGTCGAGACCCTTGATGTCGATCTTGGGGTTGTCGATCTGTGGCAGGTCTTTGCGGACGGCGTTCATGGTCATTTCCCGAATGAGTTGGTGCGCAGCAGCAGGCGGGCCGCGATGCTGAGGATCAGGATGGCGCTGGTGATCATCAGCGCCGCCGCCCAGGCCAGGTGCTGCCAGCCTTCGTAGGGGCTCATGGCGAACTGGAAGATCATCACCGGCAGGTTCGCCATGGGCTGCGACATGTCGGTGCTGTGGAACTGGTTGTTGAGGGCCGTGAACAGCAAGGGCGCGGTCTCGCCGCTGATGCGGGCGATGCCGAGGATCACGCCGGTGAGCATACCCGCCAGGGAGGCGCGGTACACGATGAACATGGTCACCTTCCAGCGCGGCGCGCCCAGGGCCGCGGCCGCCTCGCGCATCTGGTCGGGCACCAGCCGCATCATGTCCTCGGTGGTGCGCAATACCACTGGCAGCATGATGATGGCCAGCGACAGG
>DASXYJ010000299.1:0-2616 GCA_036502565.1 Gammaproteobacteria bacterium | reverse complement strand
GTTGCGGATTACCGCGTAGATCACCGGGATGATGACCATGGAGCCCAGCAGGCCGATGAACAGCCCGGTACCCTCGTCGCCCAGGAAGCCGCCCAGGCTCTGGTTGGCCATGCCGTATTGCTGTTCGCGGAACCAACCCTCGTAGATGGCCCAGGGCAACGTGAGCAAGGTATCGAGCAACGTGTAACCGATGGCGTACCAGAACGTGACCGGCCACTTGAAACCCGCCGCCGAACCCGGCAGGCGGAACATGGCGGCGCGCACGTTCCTGAAGCAGAGCATGACCAGGGTAGCCGGCAAGACGCAAATCAGGAACACAGCCTGCAAGAACGCGTAGAGATACTGCAGTGCCTCGATATCAGCGAGGGACTGACTCAGGTCGCGGATCTTGGTGGATAGGCGCGTGCCCAGGAACAGCCAGGCTATACCCAAGCCCACCACGAAGTCCCAGAGCACCAGCCAATAGCCACCTTCGAAGTAAGCGTCGGACTTGGCGCGGGCCTCCGGGGACATGGTATCGAGCCACTGCTGGGTGGCCTTGTCCGCGTCGAAGCCCTGCGCGGCCGGAGCCGTGGCGGCCGGACTGGCACTGGGCTTGCTTGTATCTTGGGCAGGGGCCGCATATGCACTGCTCACGAAGAGCAGCGTGAGGGCCGCCAATACCGTTAACATCAGGCGCTTCATCGGGACCTCCCCAGAGGATTGTATCTCGTTGAGTATATAAGCCCCCAAGGACAGGAGGCCATGACCCGTCGGGTTCTGACACAGGATGTCAGACTTCGACATCCACTTGTTGGTTCCCGCGGGCCCCAGAGCGCGCGGGGACGGAGCCCCGGCATGCAGACCAAGACGCGCTTGCTGCTCTTGAGCAGCTCACGCACCCCCGGATGCGGCTTCCTGGAACATGCCCGCGACTACATCACGAGCCACCTCGGCCCAGGCCCCCTCAAGGTACTGTTCATCCCCTATGCCGCGGTGAGCCGCAGCTATGCGGAGATGGCCGGCATCGCCGGCGAGGCTTTCCGCGCACTGGGCTACGATTTCGCCTCGCTGCACGAGGCACAGGATCCGGTGGCGGCGGTGCGCTCCGCCGAGGCCATCGCGGTATCCGGCGGCAACACCTTCCGCCTGCTCCAGCTCATCCAGTCCCAGGGCCTGCTGCAACCGCTGCGGGACCGGGTGCAATCCGGCATCCCCTATGTGGGCTGGAGCGCCGGCAGCAACATCGCCTGCCCCAGCATCCGCACCACCAACGATATGCCGGTGATCTGGCCCTCCTCCTATGAGGCGCTCGGACTGCTCCCCTTCCAGATCAACCCCCACTACACCGAACTATTGCCGCCGGAACACCAGGGCGAATCCCGCGACGACCGCCTGAAGGAGTTCATGACCCTGAACCCGGGCGTGCCGGTACTGGCGCTGCGGGACCCCAGCGCCCTGCGCCTGGAGTCCGGCCGCCTCACCCTGCTCGGCAGCCACAACGCCAAGCTGTTCCTGGGCGGCAACGTCCGCGAGGTCACGCCGCAGGAATCGCTGCAGTTCCTGTTGTCGGCCTGAGCCCCGCGCTTCTATATAATGGGAGAGACAGACAACCTCTCTCCTCAGGAGCATCTCCATGGGTCAAGGTGACAAGAAGACGCGCAAGGGCAAGATCTGGCGCGGCAGCTACGGCAACACCCGCAAGCACAAGGTCGCGAAGAAGAAGCCCGCCCCGGGACTCACCAAGGCCAAGAAGAAGTAACCCCACAAGGAGCCGCACCATGCAGCTGCGTCCTCTCGTGTTGATCTTGGGACTGACGGGCTTCGGTCTCGCCGCGTGCAGCAGCACGCCCAGCGCCGGCAGCGCCACCCCGGCAGCGAAGCCGGCCACCATGGCGGCGCCGGCGGCCGCGACCGTGGCCAACCCGGTGATGCCGGCGAAGCCCGCGGACGCCACGGTGCTGCCGGACGGCCTGGCCTACAAGATCCTCCGCCCGGGGACGGGCACGGTGCATCCCAAGCTCACCGACAGCGTCACCGCCAACTACACGGTATGGAAGGGCGACGGCGAGTTCCTTGAGAGCAGCTGCACCGCCGGCAAGTGTGACCCCGCCACCTTCCCCCTCGACAAGCTCATCCCCGGCTGGCAGGAGATGATCCCCATGATGACCGTGGGCGAGAAGGTGCAGCTCTGGCTCACCGCGGACCTGGCCTACGGCGATCCGCCGCGCAAGCCAAACCGTCCGGCGGGCCCGCTGACCTTCGAGATCGAGATGATCGACATCGGCCGCCCGCTGCCGCCGCCGACGCCGGAGACCCAGAAGTGAAGCGACTGATCATCCCGCTGCTGCTGGGCACCATCGCCGGCTGCACCTGGGTCACCCAGACCCCGGAAGCCCTGAACGCCAACATCCAGGTGCTGGACAAGGCTGGTGCCGCCCATTGCCAGCAACTGGGCGCCAACGAGATCACGGTGAACGACAAGCTCGGCACGCTGCAGCGCATGCCGGAGGACGTGGAGCACGACCTGCGCACCATGGCCATCAACCAGGCGGCCACGGTGGGCGCCGACGCGGTGGCGCCGCTCAACGACCTGAAGGGCGGTACCCAGACCTGGGGGCTGCTGCGCTGCAACGG
>DASXYJ010000298.1:0-5952 GCA_036502565.1 Gammaproteobacteria bacterium | reverse complement strand
TTCTCCGCCGCCTTGGAGATGCTGCCGTGTTGCACAGCGAGGCAGAAGGCCCGCAGCTGAGCGAGACGATTGTGTTGGTACTGGCGCGGTGCTCGGGTCATGTCACTATTAGAATTCGCAATGGATTAAATTGAAACAATTGTCTTCTTTGTACGCAAGCCAGGGGATAAGGTCATGAAAAGCCACGAATCAACGGATAAAGCAGTGGATTCAGCCATCCGTAAAGTCGCCGATGCCGGCCACCAGGGACTTCAGATCCGTGGACCCCAGGTCCCCCGGCAGGACGAAGTGCTGACGACCGACGCCCTGGCTTTCGTGGCCGACCTGGCGCACCACTTCCATCCGCGCCTGAAATTGCTGCTCAAGGCCCGCGACGCGCGCCAGGGCCGCTTCGATGCCGGCGAGCTGCCTGAATTCCGTCACGACACCAAGAGCATCCGCGAGTCCGACTGGCGCGTGGGCGAGATCCCCGCCGACCTCATGGATCGCCGCGTGGAGATCACCGGGCCTGTGGAACGCAAGATGATCATCAACGCGCTGAACTCCGGCGCCAAGGTGTTCATGGCCGACTTCGAGGACTCCCTGGCGCCCACCTGGCAGAACGTGGTGGAGGGCCAGGCGAACCTGATGGACGCGGTGCGCGGCACCATCAGCTTCACCTCGCCGGAAGGCAAGCAGTACAAGCTCAACGACAAGCCTGCCGTGCTGGTGGTGCGCCCCCGCGGTTGGCACTTGCTGGAGAAGCATGCCTTGCTGGGCGGTGAACCCATCCCCGCGGCACTCTTCGACTTCGGCCTCTATCTCTTCCACAACGCCAAGGCGTTGAAGGAGCGGGGCACCGGTCCTTACTACTACCTGCCCAAGATGGAGTCTTCCGAGGAAGCTACCCTCTGGGAGGACGTGATCACCCGCGCCGAGTCCGCCTTGGGCATCCCCTTCGGCACCGTGAAGGTGACCATCCTCATCGAGACCCTGCCGGCGGCCTTCGAGATGGAGGAGATCCTGTACGCGCTGAAGGCGCACATCGTGGGCCTCAACTGCGGCCGCTGGGACTACATCTTCAGCTTCATCAAGAAGCTGCATGCCCGCAAGGAGCGCGTGTTCCCGGAGCGCGGACTGGTCACCATGACCGCGCCCTGCATGCGCGGCTATTCGCAGCTGCTCATCAAGACCTGCCATCGCCGCGGCGCCTTCGCCATGGGCGGCATGGCCGCGCAGATCCCCATCAAGAACGACGAAGCCGCCAACCAGGCAGCGCTCGCCAAGGTCCGTGCCGACAAGGAGCGCGAGGCGGGCGATGGCCACGACGGCACCTGGGTGGCGCATCCGGCGCTGGTGCCGAGCGCGTTGGAGATCTTCGACAAGCATCTCAAGGGCAAGAACCAGCTGGAGAAGCGCCGCGAAGACGTGCAGGTGAGCGCCGAGCAGCTGCTGTCGGTGCCGGAAGGCGGCATCAGCCAGAAGGGCCTCGAGAACAACGTGGAGGTCTCGATCCTCTACATAGCGGCCTGGCTCGCCGGCAACGGCTGCGTGCCCATCCACAACCTCATGGAAGACGCCGCCACCGCCGAGATCGCCCGCACCCAGCTCTGGCAATGGCGTCATCGCAAGGACACCAAGCTCGATGACGGCTCGGCCCTGGACGGCAAGCGCATCGACGCTGTGCTGGACCAGGAGAGCGAGCGTCTCGCCAAGGCCGCCCAGCCGGCCCAACAAGCACACGTGAGGCGCGCCGCCGGACTGGTACGCGACCTCATACACGCGGAACGGCTGGAGCCGTTCCTTACCACAGTGGCATACAACGACCTGGAATGAACGGAGATCACACCATGGCCAGCACCCTGAAGACGGCGGAACAGATCGAACGCGAGTGGCGGGATAACCCGCGCTGGAAAGGGGTGCAGCGCGCTTACAGCGGCACGGACGTGGTTAAGCTGCGCGGCAGCGTGGCCATCGAGCACACGCTGGCCCGGCGCGGCGCCGAGAAGCTCTGGCGCCTGCTCAATACCGAAGACTTCGTGAATGCCTTGGGCGCGCTCACCGGCAACCAGGCCATGCAGCAGGTGAAGGCGGGCCTCAAGGCCATCTATTGCTCCGGCTGGCAGGTGGCGGCGGACTCCAACACCGCCGGCCAGATGTACCCGGACCAGTCCCTGTATCCCGCCGATGCGGTGCCGGCCCTGGTGCGGCGCATCAATAATTCCTTCCAGCGCCTCGACCAGATCCTCACCTCCGAGGGCCAGGACCACGAGGACGTCTACGCCCCCATCGTGGCGGACGCGGAAGCGGGCTTCGGCGGCGTGCTCAACGCCTTCGAACTCATGAAGGGCATGATCGAGGCGGGCGCCGCCGGCGTGCACTTCGAGGACCAGCTGGCCTCCGCCAAGAAGTGCGGCCACATGGGCGGTAAGGTACTGGTGCCGACCCAGGAAGCCCTCGCCAAACTCACCGCGGCGCGCCTCGCCGCAGACATCCTGGACGTGCCGACCCTGATCGTGGCCCGTACCGACGCAGATGCCGCCAACCTACTCACCTCCGACGTGGACCCCCGCGACCAGGACTTCCTCACCGGCAAGCGCACGGTGGAAGGCTTCTTCGAGGTGAAGGCGGGACTCGACCAGGCCATCGCCCGCGGCGTGGCGTATGCCCCGTATGCGGACCTGGTGTGGTGCGAGACCTCCAAGCCCGAGATCGAGCAGGCCAAGCGCTTCGCCGAGGCGGTACACAAGGAACACCCCGGCAAGCTCCTGGCCTACAACTGCTCGCCATCCTTCAACTGGAAGAAGCACCTGGACGACGCCACCATCGCCAAGTTCCAGCGCGAGCTGGGGGCCATGGGCTACAAGTTCCAGTTCATCACCCTGGCGGGCTTCCATTCCCTCAACCACGGGATGTTCGCCCTGGCCAACGACTACAAGGCGCGCCAGATGGCGGCTTACGTGGAGCTGCAGCAGGCGGAGTTCGCCGCCGAAGCCCAGGGTTACAGCGCCACCCGTCACCAGCGGGAAGTGGGCACCGGCTACTTCGATGCCGTGACCCAGGCCATCGCCAACGGCCAGTCTTCGCTGGCGGCTCTCACCGGCTCGACGGAAGAGGCCCAGTTCAAGGCTGCGGGCTGAGCCTGATATATCGCGAACGCCGTCCCTGGCGTTCGCTTGGCACGGCAAGTCCGGTACATGCCCGGACTTGCCGCTTTCTTTTCATCAATCGCCCATTTTTTGACCGGCGCTCCCGGCGCCAGCTCCAGCTATGGCCTGGAGCGGCGGCATGCCTTCTATTCCGGGTCTTTGTCATAAAGCGGTGTTAAAATTCACGCCACCGCATACCGGCTCCAAGACCCATGAAATTCGACAAGATCAAGCCGCCCAGTGCCGGCGAACCCATCCGCGCCAACCCGGATTCCAGCATCAACGTCCCCGACCAGCCCATCATCCCGTTCATCGAGGGTGACGGCATCGGCATCGACATCACCCCGGTGATGCAGAAGGTGGTGGATGCAGCGGTGCGGAAGTCCTACGGCGCCAAGCGCCGCATCGAGTGGATGGAGGTCTACGCCGGCGAGAAGGCCCTGAAGCTCTATGGCAAGGACAACTTCCTGCCGGACGAGACCCTGCTGGCCTTGCGCGAGTACATCGTCTCCATCAAGGGTCCGCTTGGCACGCCCACTGGCGGTGGCATCCGCTCGCTCAACGTGGCCATGCGCCAGACCATGGACCTCTACGCCTGCGTGCGCCCGATCCGTTACTTCCCCGGCGTGTCGACGCCGATGAAGGATTCGGAGCTGACGGACATGGTGGTGTTCCGCGAGAACACCGAGGACATCTACGCCGGCATCGAGTGGGCCGCGGGCACGCCCGAGGTGCACAAGATCATCAACTACATGCAGTACGAGATGGGCGTGACCGGCATCCGCTTCCCGTCCAGCTCCGGTATCGGCATCAAGCCCGTGTCCAAGGAAGGCTCGCAGCGCCTGGTGCGCAAGGCCATCCGCTATGCCATCGACACCGATCGTACGTCGGTGACGCTGGTGCACAAGGGCAACATCATGAAGTTCACCGAGGGCGCCTTCTGCAAGTGGGGCTACCTGGTGGCCAAGGAAGAGTTCGGCGCCGTGGACATCGACGGCGGCCCATGGTGCTCCTTCAAGAGCCCCAAGACCGGCAACGACATCGTGGTCAAGGACGTGATCGCGGACAACTTCCTGCAGCAGATCCTGATGCGGCCCGAGGATTATGACGTCATCGCCACGCTCAACCTGAACGGCGACTACATCTCCGACGCGCTGGCGGCGCAGGTGGGTGGCATCGGCATCGCGCCGGGCGGCAACATCGGCGACGGCTATGCTGTGTTCGAGGCGACCCATGGCACCGCACCGGGCTTCGCCGGCAAGGACCGCGTCAACCCGGGCTCCCTGATACTCTCCGCCGAGATGATGCTGCGTTACCTGGGCTGGACCGAGGCCGCGGACCGTATCATCGATGGCATGGGCCGCACCATCGCCGCCAAGATCATGACCTACGACCTGGCGCGGCTGCGCGAGGCCATCCGGGTGTCCAAGCGCGAGATCGCCGGGCGCAAGAATGTCGAGGAGAAGATGCAGAGCCTGATCCCCGGCGCCGAACTGGTCGGTACCTCGGGGTTCGGCGATGCCATCATCGAGCACATGGACTGAGCGACAGGATGTTAAGCTGTGCACAGGAGCTGTCGCGGATGCGGCGGCGTAAGGGGTAGGGATGATCGGTGTCCTGCTGGTAGATGATCACAAGCTGATCCGGACGGGCATCAAGCTCATCCTGGACCAGACCGCTGATATCCGCGTGCTGGGTGAGGCTTCCACGGGCGAGGAAGCGGTGGATCGGGCCCGCGCGCTCAAGCCCCAGATCATCCTCATGGACGTGTCCATGCCCGGCATCGGCGGCCTCGAAGCCACCCGCAAGCTGGCCATGAGCCTGCCCGAGACCCGCATCATCGTGCTGTCAGCCCAGACCGCCGAACCCTTCCCCATGAAGCTCATGGAGGCGGGCGCCTCCGGCTATATCACCAAGGATTCCGCCGAGGACGAGATCGTCACCGCCATCCGCCGCGTGCATGCCGGCGAGCGCTACATCTCCGCCGAGATCGCCCGTTCCTTGGCCCTGCAAGCAGTGAACCGCAGCGCCGGTTCGCCCTTCGACCAGCTCTCGCAGCGCGAGATGCAGGTGATGATCATGGCCACCAAGGGCCATTCGGTGCAGGAGATATCCGACAAGCTGCATCTCAGCCCCAAGACCGTGAGCACCTATCGCTCGCGGTTGTTCGAGAAGCTCGGCGTCGCCAACGACGTGGAGCTGACGCGCCTGGCCCTGCGCTACGGCGTGATCGAGGACGAGGGCAGTACTGGCGCCTCCTGAGCCTGAGACCCCATACTTGGGCCATGAAGGCCGAACCCGTATTCGACGCCGGTTGCACCCTCTGCCCGCGTCTCGCCAAGTTCCTCGAAGCCACCCGCAAGAAGCACCCGGACTACTACGCGCTGCCGGTGCCGCCCTTCGGCGATGCCAAGGCCCAGCTCGTGGTGGTGGGCCTGGCACCGGGCATGAAAGGCGCCAACCGCACCGGCCGGCCCTTCACCGGCGACTATGCCGGGGTGCTGCTCTACGCGACCCTGTATAAGTTCGGCTTCTCCAACCAGCCGGAAGGGGCTTCACCGGACGACGGCCTGAAGCTCAAGGACTGCCGCATCAACAACGCCGTGAAATGCGTGCCGCCGGCCAACAAGCCGTTGCCGGAGGAGATCCGCACCTGCAACCGCTACCTCAGGGCGGACCTCATCCATACCAAGCAAGACACGGTGATATTGGCTCTGGGCCGCGTCGCCCATGAGGCCACGCTCAGGTCCTTCGGCCTGAAACTGAAGGATTTCGTCTTCAAGCACGGCGCCGAACATGAATTGCCCGGCGGCCGCATCCTGCT
>DASXYJ010000297.1:0-6516 GCA_036502565.1 Gammaproteobacteria bacterium | reverse complement strand
AGGTGAATGGCGAGATGAATCGCCATCTGGTGCAGTTGGCGATAGCCGCCCTTGATCCTCAGCCAGATGAAGAAGTCCTCGATCTCTTCTCCGGTCTCGGCAACTTCACCTTGCCCCTGGCGCGCCGTTCCCGGTCCGTGGTGGGGGTGGAGGGCGAGGCAGGCCTGGTGGCACGGGCCCGGCAGAACGCGGCCGACAACGGCATCGCCAACGCCAGCTTCGAGCCGGCCAATCTATTCGACGAGAAGCAGCATGGGCCCTGGGCCAAGCGGCAATACGCCCGCATCCTGCTGGACCCGCCCCGGGCGGGAGCACGGGAGGTGATCGCCCAGTTCCCGCGCTTCGCGGCGCGCCGTATCGTATACGTGTCCTGCCATCCGGCAACCCTGGCGCGTGACGCCCGGCTCCTGGTGGATCAGGGCTGGCGGCTGAGCCAGGCCGGCGTGCTGGACATGTTCCCCCATACCGCCCATGTGGAATCCATGGCGATCTTCGATCAGGAGTAGCGCGTGAGCCTCGGTCCCTTGTTGGTGGATGTGGCGGGTCTGGCCCTGGATGCGGAAGACCGGGAACTGTTGCGCCATCCCCTGGTGGGCGGGGTGATCCTGTTCACGCGTAACTACAAGGATCGGGCCCAGCTCGAAGCCTTGGTTAAGGATATCCACGCCTTGCGGGAACCGCGGCTGCTGGTGACGGTGGATCACGAAGGCGGGCGGGTGCAACGCTTCCGGGAAGGCTTCACCCAACTGCCGCCGGCGCGGCTATATGGGCAGCTCTATGACAAGGACCCCAAGCAGGCGCTGAAGCTCACGGAGCTTTGCGGCTGGCTGCTGGCGGCGGAGCTGCGTGCTTCTGATGTGGACTTGAGCTTCGCGCCCGTAGTGGACCTGGATTTCGGCGCCAGCAGCGTCATCGGTGACCGCGCCTTCCACGCTGACCCCCAGGTGGTAGCGGAACTCACCCGCGCCTGGATATGGGGGATGCGCCGGGCCGGCATGGCTGCCTGTGCCAAGCATTTCCCCGGTCACGGCTACGTGCAGGGAGATTCCCACCTGATGCTGCCGGTGGACCCGCGACCCCTGGAGACCATCCGCCACAAGGACATGTTGCCGTACCGGAAGCTGGTGAACCTGGACCTGCCCTCGGTGATGATGGCCCACGTGGTCTACGAGCAAGTGGATTCGGATCCGGCGAGCCTGTCGAAGCGCTGGATACACGATGAGTTGCGCAAGGGACTGCGTTTCGAGGGCGCGGTGTTCTGCGATGATCTAAGCATGCGTGGTGCCGAGAAGGCCGGCGACTATCTCGATCGGGCGGTGGCGGCGCTGGCGGCGGGTTGCGACATGCTGCCGGTGTGCAATAACCGCGCCGGTGTGGTGGCGATCCTGGATGGATTGAGGACCCAACCCGATCCCCAGAGCCTGTGGCGGCTCACGCGCCTACATGGCAAAGAGAGTTATTCCTGGGAGGCCCTGCGTTCCAGTGCAGAATGGCAAGATGCGACACAGTCGCTGGAGCGACATTCTTCAGGGCAATTCAGACTGAGCCCGGGATGATGACGCGCGCACGGACGGCGCGGAATCGGCTTGCACCTGCCAATAGTTCGAGTAGTAGGGCTGGGTAAGACGGCCGCTGGTACCGCTCATCACAGCGAACCCTCCGCTCCAGCCTATGCTCTCGATTTGCGCGCCATATAGGGCTTGGGTGGGGACATCGTCCGCCCAGAGCAGCTTGCCGCCCAGCGTATAGGCCCGTACCAGGAAGTTGCTGGAACTCTCATGCAGTGGATGCAGCGCGCTGCCCCCGACGAAGAGTTGATTGCCGCCGACCGCCAACGCCAAGGCTTTGAAGGGCGCGGCGGGCGTGCCGGGATGATCCTGCCAGCGCAGCAAGCCGCTGCTCGCAGCATAGGCGCTCACCATGGACTCGCCGCCCGCTTTTGCCACATACAACCACCCTTGAGTGAGCGCCAAGTCGGTGATCTGGTCGTCGACATAGCTCTGCCAGCGCAGGTGACCGGTATTGGTGTCGTAGGCGACGACTGCGGCCTTGCCGTTGTTCGCCGACCATGCAAGATAAGTGACACGGCTGTCGGCGGTCAGCAAGGCCGAATTCAAAAAGGCTCCCTACGGAGTCTGAGGTTTGCGTTGCCACAAGAATTTACCGCGCTTGATGTCATAAGCACGCAGCACGAGGGCCTCACTGGTGTCGATGCACGCCACGACCAGCCTGTCATTGGAGAGGGTGATGGCGTTGGTCGCGAGCATGTTCGGGATGCGGATCTCCCAGCGCAATTTGCCGGTCGCAGTCGCGTAGGCGCGCACCCGCGCCACTTCATCGGTCCCGTCGCTGCAAGCCCCCAGGACGTAGACCCAAGTGGACGTCGCGGTCACCCTGCTGGCATGCCCGGAGGGGCAGCGGTCTTCCCATAGGACGGTCCCGCTGCTCCCTGCATAGGCCCGGACCACCCAGAACGGGGTCGGAGGCTGATCGCTGTTCGACCCGCCTATGGCGGTTATGAAGACCCTGCCAGCGCTTGCCGCGATATCCGACACGGAATCGTCCAGGGATCGGGTGGACGCATCCCAGACGTCTTCCCACAGCAAGGCTCCGGTGGGGATATCGAAGGCGCGCAGCCGTATATCTGCGTTGCTACCGGGATCGCCGCTGAATGGGCTTGGGCTTGCGGAGTAAGCGATCCCTCCGGACACCGCCATCACGCTATAGGTAGGTTCCCCGTAGCCAGGATCGTAGATGCTGCTCCAAGCGGTATTCCCGGGCGAAGCCCATGCGGGGGCGCAGGCAAGCGCGCCGCAAGCAAGGATGAGACCCTGAGCGAGACCGCGTACGCCCTTCAGGATCCCTGGGTCATACGGACGATGGACTTTCATGGCGGCTTTCCTTGCCAGGCGCTGAGTCAGAGGCGCAGCGCGGTCATGCAGCAAAGACTGCACGCGCTGGCACCTGAGGCACAATCGAGCGAATACCCGAATGACAGTAAAGCGGGATTTAGCCCAAGCGGATGCGGAGGGCAAATCGGATTATCAGTGTCTCACCGGCGTCACCAGTACGATGGCGCCGAACAGGGGATGGTCGAAGTAGGCGAGCTTGCCGCCGTTCACGCGCATGTCATGGCGCAGGCGGTAGAGCTGATAGGCCGGAGCCGCCGGGATGCTGCCGCCGGCCGCCGGTGCGGGCATGGCGGAACTCAGGGTGGCGGCGGAGGGCATGGCCTGCTTGGCCAGGGGGCCCTGCAGCACCAGGTCCAGATCGAAATGCAGATAGGGCCCGGTGGTGCTGAGCTTGGCATCGCCGTAGGCCAGGGTCGGCTTCAAGGCCTGGGCCGTGGCGCCGGTCACGGCGGCGGGCGCGGGGGTCATGGCCGTGGGCGCGGCAGGAGCGGCCACCTGGGGCGGCACGCCGATGCGCACCGCCTGAGAGTTTGCACCTTCGCGCTCCAGAGCCGGTTGGGTCCAGGTCACGTGCAGCAAGGGCTCGTAACCCTTGGAGCGGCGCAGCCGGTTCCAGGCTTCGCCGAGCTGTTCGGAGACGGGGGAGAGTGCCTGGTAAGGCACTGCAGGGCCCACGGAGTTTGGCGGGTTCAATGCAGCCGCGGCGTTCCAGTCGGGCATGCCGGGGTCCACCGGCCAGGTCTCGTTGCTGCCGGCATCGGGGTCCAGCACCCGGAATACGATGATCTCCACGTTGTACCAGTTGGGCGCGGGAGCCGCCGCGGGCGTGGCGGTGGTTGCGGCGCCGCTGGCCGCTCCCGTGAGGAGCAGGGTCAGGAGGCTGGCGGCGGCGAGGGTCTTCATGGAGGCGTCCCGTCTCAATTGGAGCCCATTATGCCGCAGATGCACCGGCGAGGCGCGCGAGCAGAGCTTCCACCTCCGTGAAGCGCTCTTCCCGGTCCTCCAGGTCCATGCTGAAGCGCAGCCGGTCCTGGCCGTCCAACTTGTAGGTGTTGGGCTTGGTCTGTATCAGGCGGATGACGGTGATGGGCTCTACCGGCGTGTCCGGACCGAAGTGGATGCGTCCGCCGCTGGGACCCGCTTCGATCTTGCGTATGTTAAGTGGCGCCGCCTTGAGCTTGAGCTCGGCGATGCGGAACAGGTTCTTGGCCTGGGGCGGTAGCAGGCCGAAGCGGTCGATCATCTCCACCTGCAACTCTTCGAGTTCACCCTGGGTCTTGCAGCTGGCGATGCGCTTGTAGAGCGTGAGCCTGAGATGCACATCCGGCATGTAGTCGGTGGTGAGCAGCGCCGGGATGTGCAGGTCGATCTCGGGGCCGTGGTCCAGGGGCGCGTCGATGTCCACCTGCTTGCCGGCCTTGAGGGTCTTCACCGCGCGCTCGAGCAGCTCGGAGTAGAGGGAGAAGCCCACTTCCTGGATCTGGCCGCTCTGTTCATCGCCGAGCAGCTCACCCGCGCCGCGGATCTCCAGGTCATGGGTGGCGAGGGTGAAGCCCGCGCCCAGCTCTTCCAGGGACTCGATGGCCTCCAGGCGCTTCATGGCATCGCCCGTGAGCAGGTTGCGGGGCGGGATGATGAGGTAGGCGTAGGCGCGGTGATGGGAGCGGCCCACGCGTCCGCGCAACTGGTGCAGCTGCGCCAGGCCGAACTTGTCGGCCCGATGGATGATCATGGTGTTGGCCGTCGGCACGTCGATGCCGCTTTCCACGATGGTGGTGCACACCAGGATGTTGAAGCGGCGATGGTAGAAGTCGAGCATCACCTGTTCCAGGTCCCGCTCCCGCATCTGGCCGTGTGCGATGCGTATCTCCGCGCCTGGCACCAGCTTGGCGATGTCGGCGGCGGCCTTCTCGATGGTCTCCACGCTGTTGTGCACGAAGTACACCTGCCCGCCGCGCTTGATCTCGCGCAGGCAGGCTTCCTGGATCAGGCCGTCCTGCCATTCGCTGACGAAGGTCTTCACCGCCAGGCGCTCTTCCGGCGGCGTGGCGATGATGGAGAGCTCCCTTAAGCCCGCCATGGCCATGTTGAGGGTGCGGGGGATGGGGGTGGCGGTGAGGGTGAGGATGTCCACCTCGGCCCGGAGCTGCTTCAGCCGCTCCTTGTGCTGCACGCCGAAGCGGTGCTCCTCGTCCACGATCACCAATCCCAGGTCCTTGAACTTCACCTCGGAGCGGAACAGGGCGTGGGTACCGATGACGATCTCCACCTTGCCTTCCGCGAGCGCCTTGAGCGCCGCATCCTGCTGCTTGCCGGTGCGGAAGCGGGATAGCACCTCGATGCGCACCGGCAGGTCCGCGAAGCGGTCCTGGAAGGTCTGGGCATGCTGCTGGGCCAGGAGCGTGGTGGGCACCACCACCGCCACCTGCTTGCCGCCCTGCACGGCGACGTAAGCGGCCCGCAAGGCTACCTCGGTCTTGCCGAAACCCACGTCGCCGCAGACCACCCGATCCATGGACTTGCCCTCGGTCATGTCCTGGATGACGTTGGCGATGGCCTTCTCCTGGTCCGGGGTCTCGTCGAAGTGGAAGGCTTCCGCGAAGGCCTGGTATTCGCCCAGGTTGAACTTGAAGGCGTGGCCTTCACGGGCCGCGCGGCGCGCATAGAGATCCAGCAGTTCCGCCGCCACGTCGCGGGCCTGTTCGGCAGCCTTGCGCTTGGCCTTGTCCCAGTCGCCGCTGCCCAGCTTGTGCAGGGGTGCGGTCTCGGGCGAGCTGCCGCTGTAGCGGCTGATGAGGTGCAGGGAGGAGACCGGCACGTAGAGCTTGTCACCGCCGGCGTATTCGAGACGCAGGAACTCGGTCTCGAAGCCGCCCATGTCCAGGGTCTCGAGCCCCAGGTAGCGTCCCACCCCATGCTGCTCATGCACCACCGGCGCGCCGGCGGCCAGGTCCGTGAGATCGCGGATGATGTCTTCCGGGTTGCGGCGCGATACGCGGCGCGTTCGCTGCCGGGCCCGTTCGCCGAACAGCTGTTCCTCCGTGAGCACCACTAGCTGGGCATCCGGCAGGTTGAGGCCCCGCTCCAGAGGAGCGACGCAGATACCCAGGGGTTCATCGCTCGCTAGGAACGCGCTCCAGCCATCGAAGGGCACGGGTCTGATACGGTGCTTACCCAGAAGGTCGTTCAGGTACTCGCGGCGTCCGGCGGACTCCGCCGCGAATAGCGCCCGGCCCTTGAATCCCTTGAGGAAGCCCACCAGTTTCTCCGCCGGTTCCGGCGCCCGTACATCCACCTTGAGGTGGATGGGCGCGGTGGTGGGGAAGTTGATGCCCTTGGGATCCAGCAGTTCGAAAGACTGGATGCCGATGCATCTATAGGCAGATGCGGCTTCCTGGACGGCTTTGGGTTCCAGCCAGACGTCTTCCGGCTTCAACAATGGCCGCTCGATGTCGTGGCGGCGCTGTTCATAGCGCTCCTGGATCTGGGTCCAGGCCTGGCCGAGCGCCGTCTCCATGTCGTCGACGAAGGCCACGGTGCTCTGCTTGGGCAAGTACTGGAAGAAGTCCGAGGTCTGGTCGAAGAACAGCGGCAGGTAGTACTC
>DASXYJ010000296.1:0-8567 GCA_036502565.1 Gammaproteobacteria bacterium | reverse complement strand
CAGGTAGTGCGACAGCAGCGTGTTCCAGAAGCGGGCGGCCGCCAGGGTGTCCGTGCCCTTCATGGCTGGGCGTAATGCCACGAGGCCGAAGAACATACCGCCGATCCAGACGATGACCGCGATGACATGGAGCGTTATGGCTATGACTGGCATGCAACTCTCCTCGAAGCCAAAAATGCGTCTTTTGTCCTGTGGCGGCGTTGCGGCCGCCCTCGCAATCCTCACGTACGCTAAGAGTACGCTCCGGTTGCTCGGCCGTCCGCGCCTACCCACGGGCCAAAATACATCATTTTTGGCGTAGTTCTTTTTTACAGTCAGCTAATTGCAGCCAAACCCCGGCGGAAGAGTTGGCGGAACTTCACTTTCTTCAGGTCCAGCGCCGGGTGTTCCACGAAATGCCAGGAGAGCATGGCGCATCCCAGGGTCAGGAACGAGGCGCAGCAGAACAGCTCCAGGGGGCGGATGGCCGGGATGTACTGGCGCAGGGTCTGCTCGATGGGGAAGGCGTAGATGTACAAGCCGTAGGAGTAGTCGCCCATGCGGTTGAAGAAGTGCAGGTTCGGCACGTAGGCGACCCAGAACACCGCGTAGATGAGCCACAGCGTGTATCCGTATTGGAAGCCCGGGTGGCGGTACCAGAGGGCGGCGCCCACGCTGAGCGCGGCGAAGATCCAGTTGCCCATGGGGATGCGGTCGTCGTAGACACGCATCGCCGAGCCCGCGGCGAACAGCACCACCAGCCTGAGGTAGCGGACCCGGTCAGCGAAGAAATGCACTTCCAGGCACAGGCCGATGGCGGCGACGCAGCAGGCCAGCAAGAGGAGCCCATACCAGCGCCGGCGGTACAGGATGCCCGTCACGCCGAAGACGCTGAGCAGCAGGTAGAGCGAGAACTCCGCCGGCAGCGTCCACAACGAACCGTTCACCCCCTCCGCCGGCAGGTTCTCGAACACGCCTGGCAGGCGGAAGTGCAGGCTCATCAGGGTGATGTTGCGGAACAGGAAATCGTAGAGCTCACCGCTGGTCAGGTATTGCAGGGCTGGCAGGGTGGTGACCACCGGGCCCAGCAGGAACACCATGGCCAGCACGCAGACGATGAGGCCCGGGAAGATGCGCAGGCAGCGCGCCTTCATGAACTCGGACCAATCGCGGCGGTTGAGGTAGCTGGCCGTCACCAGGAAACCGCTGATCACGAAGAAGGCGTCCACGCCCACGCCCCCCGCATAGGTGAAACGCAGGAGCCGCTGGATGAGGTCCATCTGCCCCGGCAGCTTGGTGATGCCATAGCTATGGCCGTAGATGACCAGCAGGGCCGCCACCAGGCGCAGCAGCAGGTAATTGTTCTGCGGCTGTTCGGTATAGGAGGCGAGGCTGCGCTGGAAGGGGCGGAAGGCCATGGGGGGACCCGTCGGCGGATGGGGCAGGATAACAGGCGCGACCCGGCATCCGCACCTTACGGCTGAAAAGGCCCGGCGCTTCGGTTAAAGTGTGTCGCGTGAACCGGCTCATCGCCCCCTCCATCCTGTCTGCTGACTTCGCCCGCCTGGGAGAAGAGGTAGATGACGTCCTCAAGGCGGGAGCCGACATGGTGCATTTCGACGTGATGGACAACCATTACGTGCCGAACCTCACCATCGGCCCGGTGGTCTGCGAGGCCCTGCGCAAGCACGGGGTGAAGGCGCCCATCGACGTGCACCTGATGGTGAAGCCGGTGGACCGCATCGTGCCGGACTTCGCCAAGGCCGGCGCCACCTATATAACGTTCCATCCCGAGGCCAGCGAGCACATCGACCGTACCCTGGCGCTGATCCATGACAACGGCTGCAAGGCCGGCCTGGTGTTCAACCCGGCCACGCCGCTGGACCACATGAAGTACGTGATGGACAAGCTGGACATGGTGCTGATCATGTCCGTGAATCCCGGCTTCGGCGGCCAATCCTTCATCCGCGAGAGCCTGGTGAAGCTCAAGCAGGCCCGCGAGATGATCCAGAAGAGTGGCCGCGAGATCCGCCTGGAGATCGACGGCGGCGTGAAGGCCGACAACATCCGCGAGATCGCCGCCGCCGGCGCCGACACCTTCGTGGCGGGCTCCGCCATCTTCGGCGCCAAGGATTACGCGACGGTTATTAGAAAGATGCGGGAAGAACTGGCGCTCGCTAAATCTTAACGTCTGTACCGCTTGTTTAGATGCATCCCATAAAGCTCGTGGCCTTCGATTTAGATGGCACGCTCGTCGACAGTGCGAGCGACATCGCGCGCGCCGTCGATCTCGCACTCGAATCCCTGGGCAAGCAACCTTACGGCGTGGAGCAGGTGAAGGGCTGGGTAGGGGAAGGCCTCACCAAGCTCCTGAAGAGGGCGCTCACAGGCACCTTGGATGGCGAGCCGGATCCACAACTGCTGGTGGATTGCCGCAGCGCCTTCCGTGGCTTCTATAAGCAGCACCTCTGCATCGATACCCGCCCCTATCCCGGCTGCGTCGAGATGCTGGATGCCCTCGCCGGGCGCTATGCGCTCGCCTGCATCACCAACAAGTCCGCCGAGTTCACCGAGCCCTTGCTGGAGCAGTTGGGCTTGCGGCAGCGCTTCGGCCTGGTGGTGAGCGGCGACACGCTGCCAATGATGAAGCCCGATCCCGCGCCGCTCCTCTACGCGGCCGCCCGGTTCTCCTTAGACCCGGTCCAGTGTGTCATGGTGGGGGATTCCCGCAATGACATCCTGGCGGCCAAGGCCGCGGGTTTCCGTGTTGTGGCCGTGAGTTACGGTTACCGGCAGGGGGTGGACCTGCTCGCCCTGGGCGCCGCGACCGAATTAAATTCGTTGGCGGAACTTCCGGCCTGGCTCGCGGGACTGGACTCCGCCGCAGCCGGCGGTTAATGTCTTGGCTCGTCTTAATCGGGCCCGGCATAAACTCATGTCTTCCATGGTCTTCCTGAACGGAGCTAAGGCGGCTTCCCGCTGCTGGCGATGGTGGTGACGCCTTAGAAGCGTCTTCACCCCTTCGCCTATCCGTACCTCAGGATGACCGTGTCATGGACCAACAGCGTTACGACGCCCTCAAGGCCGCCGGCTATAACCGCATCCCCGTGGTGCGCGAAGTCCTGGCCGACCTCGATACCCCCCTAAGCACCTATCTCAAGCTCGCGGACGGTTCCGGCACCTTCCTGCTGGAATCCGTCGAAGGCGGCGAGACCTGGGGCCGTTACTCCATCATCGGCATCGCCGCCGCCGCCCTGCTCACGGTGCAGGACGGTGTGTGCACGGTGCAGAGCGCCGCCGGCAGCGAGACCCTCGCGGCCAAGGATCCCTTCGCGGCCATCGAAGCCTTCCGCGCCCGCTACAAGGTGCCGGTGCTGCCGGGCCTGCCGCGCTTCAGCGGCGGGCTGGTGGGTTACTTCAGCCACGAGACCGTGGGCTACATCGAGCCGCAGCTCTCCGAGAGTACAGCACCAGATGAGTTGGGTTGCCCCGATGCCTGCCTGATGCTCGCGGAAGAGCTGGTGGTGTTCGACAACCTGCGGGGCACCGTGCAGATCGTGGTGCACGCGGATGCCAGCCGCGCCGATGGCCTCGCGGCCGCGGAGCGGCGCCTGGATGACCTCACCTCGCGCATGCGTTCCGCCCAGCGCTATCCCAGCCGCGGCGGCTACGCCGGCAGCGCGGCCGGTGAGTTCAAGTCGGGTTTCGACAAGGCGCGCTTCTGCGCCGCCGTCGACCGCGTGAAGGGCTACATCCGCGATGGCGACGCCTTCCAGGTGGTGCTGTCCCAGCGGCTCTCGGCGCCGTTCCAGGGCCGGGCCCTGGACGTGTACCGGGCCCTGCGCGTCATGAACCCCTCTCCCTACATGTATCACCTGGATTTCGGCCGCTTCCAGGTCACCGGCTCCTCGCCCGAGGTGCTGGTGCGCGTGGAAGACGGCGAGGTCACGCTGCGCCCCATCGCCGGCACGCGCCCGCGCGGCGCCACGCCGGATGAGGACCAGCGCCTGGCGGAGGAGCTGCTGGCGGACCCGAAGGAGCGCGCCGAGCACGTGATGCTCATCGACCTCGGCCGCAACGACGTGGGCCGGGTCTCGGAGACCGGCAGCGTGCGCCTCTCGGACCGCATGGTCATCGAGCGCTATTCCCACGTGATGCACATCGTCTCGGAGGTACGCGGCCACCTGAAGGCGGGCTTAGGTCCGCTGGACGTGCTCAAGGCCTGCTTCCCGGCGGGCACCGTCAGCGGCGCGCCCAAGGTGCGGGCCCTGGAGATCATCCGCGAGCTGGAGCCGGTGAAGCGCGGCATCTATTCCGGCGCCGTGGGGTACCTCGGCTGGAACGGCAACCTGGACACGGCCATCGCCATCCGCACCGCCGTCATCAAGGACGGCAGGCTGCACGTGCAGGCGGGGGCCGGCATCGTGCATGATTCGGTGGCGGAGAACGAGTGGCAGGAGACCCTGAACAAGGCGCGGGCCCTGATGCGCGCCGTCCAGATGACCGCCGCTGACTCCGGACGGGGGAGCTGATCATGATATTGATGATCGATAACTACGATTCCTTCACCTACAACCTGGTGCAATACCTGGGTGAGTTGGGCGTGGAAGTGGCGGTGCGCCGCAACGACGCGCTCAGCATCTCCGACGCCATGGCCATGAAGCCGAAGGGCATCGTGATCTCTCCCGGCCCCTGCACGCCCAACCAGGCGGGCATCTCCGTCGAGCTCATCAAGCAGTTGGGCGACAAGCTGCCCATCCTCGGCGTCTGCCTCGGCCACCAGGCCATCGGCCAGGCCTTCGGCGGGCGCATCGTGCACGCGGGCCAGGTGATGCACGGCAAGGTCTCGCGCATCCGCCATACCGGCAAGGGCGTGTTCCGCGGCCTGCCGGATGGTTTCGAGGCCACCCGCTACCATTCCCTGGTCATCGCCAAGGATTCGGTGCCGGATTGCCTGGAAGTGACCGCCTGGACGGAGGATGATGAAGGTCACATGGAGGAGATCATGGGCGTGCGCCACAAGACGCTGCCCATCGAGGGGGTGCAATTCCATCCCGAGTCCATCCTGACTCAGCATGGGCACGATCTATTACGCAATTTCCTCCAGGGTTAAGCGTGGATATCAAAGACGCCATCGGCAGCGCCGTAAACCACATCGACCTCAAGCCCGAGGAGATGCAGGCGGTGATGCGCCAGATCATGACCGGCGGAGCCACCCCGACCCAGATCGGCGGCTTCCTGGCCGGCATGCGCGCCAAGGGCGAGACCGTGGCGGAGATCACCGCCGCCGCCCAGGTGATGCGTGAGCTCGCCATGCGTGTGGAGGTGGACACCGCGCACCTGGTCGACACCTGCGGCACCGGTGGCGACAACCGCAAGCTCTTCAACGTCTCCACCGCCGCCGCCTTCGTGGTGGCCGCCGGCGGCGGCCGCGTGGCGAAACACGGCAACCGCTCCATGTCGAGCAAGTCCGGCAGCGCCGACCTCCTGGAAGCCATGGGCGTGCCCCTAGAGATGCCGGCACAGCAGGTGGCTGAGAGCATCCGGACCGTGGGCATCGGCTTCATGTTCGCGCCGGCGCACCATCCGGCCGCGCGTTTCGCCGCCGGCCCGCGCCGCGAGCTTGGCACCCGCACGCTCTTCAACCTGCTGGGCCCCCTCACCAACCCCGCCAACACCCCGCACCAGCTGCTGGGCGTGTTCGGCGACCGCTGGGTGGAGCCCCTGGCCCACGTGCTGAAGTCCCTGGGCAGCAAGCACGTGTTGGTGGTGCATTCGGACGACGGCCTGGATGAGTTGAGCCTCGCGGCGCCCACCCAGGTGAGCGAGCTCAAGGACGGCGCGGTGAAGAGCTACGCGGTGCAGCCTGAGGATTTCGGCATCGCCCGCCAATCCCTGGAGACGCTCGAGGTGGATAGCCCGCAGCGGAGCCTGGAGCTGGTGAAGCTCGCGCTCTCCGGCACGCCGGGCCCGGCGCGGGACATCCTGGCGCTCAATGCCGGCGCCGCGCTCTACGCCGCCGACGTCACGCCGACGCTCAAGGACGGCGTGATCCTCGCCGGCAAGATGCTGGCGGAGGGCGCCGCGAAGAAGAAGCTCGAGCAATTCCTCGAGGCGTCCCGGTGAACCAGCCCCGCCCGCACGACGGCGACATCCTGAAGCAGATCCTGGGAGTGAAGGCCGAGGAAGTGGCGGCGGGTTCCGCGGCCAAGTCCCTGCGGCAGATGCGCGCCGAGGTGGAAGCCGCGCCCGAGGTGCGGGACTTCCTGGGAGCGCTCAAGGCCAGCCGCGCTGCCGGCCGCGCTGCCGTGATCGCCGAGATCAAGAAGGCTTCCCCCAGCCAGGGCGTGATCCGCGAGGCCTTCGATCCCGCGTCCATCGCCCGGAGCTATGAGAAGGCCGGGGCGAGCTGCCTCTCCATCCTCACGGACCGGCAGTTCTTCCACGGCGCACCGGAATACCTCAAGGCGGGCCGCGCCGCCTGCGCGCTGCCGGTGCTGCGCAAGGATTTCATGGTGGACCCCTGGCAGGTCTACGAATCGCGCCTGATGGGCGCCGATTGCATCTTGCTGATCGTCCGCGCGCTCGGTGACGCCCAGATGGCGGAGCTGGCGGGCACGGCGACGGATCTGGGCATGGACGCATTGCTTGAAGTGCACAACGACGAAGAGCTGGAGCGGGCCCTGGTCCTGAACCCGCCCTTCCTCGGCATCAACAACCGCGACCTGAACACTTTCCACACGGATACCAGCACCACCCTGGCGCTGAAGTCGCGCATCCCGGCGGACTGCCTGCTGGTGACCGAGAGCGGCATCAAGACCCGGGATGATGTGCAGCATATGCGCAAGCATGGCGTGCACGGATTCCTGGTGGGCGAGACTTTCATGCGTGCCGCTGACCCCGGCGAGAAGTTGACGGAGTTGTTCGCCGCATGAGCGAGGCCGTGAGCCTCCCGCGGCTCGGAGCCTACTTCCTGCGTCTGGGGGCGACCGGCTTCGGTGGCCCGGTGGCGCTCGCCAACCACATGCACCGTGACCTGGTGGAGGCGCGGGGCTGGATCGACGAGGCCGAGTACCAGGATGGCATGGCTATCGCCACCATCTGCCCGGGGCCCTTGGCCTATCAGCTCGGCGTGTACTGCGGCTATGTGCGCTTCGGCATCGGCGGGGCACTCACGGTGGCCTTGGCTTTCGGGCTGGCGCCGTTCCTCATCGTCACGGCCTTCGCCGCGCTCTATGCCAACTTCGCCGGTTCCTGGGCGCTGCGCGGCATCTTCTACGGTGTCGCGCCGGTGATCGTGGCGCTGATACTCAAGGCCTCCTGGCAGCTCGGCCGCAAGACGCTGAAAGTGGACCGGATGGGCTGGGCCTTCGCCATCCTCTCTGCGGCGGTCACGGTTGTGTTGCAGCGGGAGCTGGTGCTGCTGTTCATCGGCGCCGGGATAGCGGGCAGCCTGTGGTGGTCCCGCGGTCAGCCTAAGCCTCCTGCATCCTCGTCCAAAGCCGCCGGCGCGCTGGCCGTGTTCGGCGGTACGGGCCTGCAGGCGCCGGCCGCAAAACTGTTCCTGTTCTTCTTCAAGACCGGGTTCCTGGTGTTCGGCAGCGGCCTCGTCATCGCACCGTTCCTCAAGGCCTACGTGGTGGACGAGTACCACTGGCTCACGGACCGCCAGTTCCTGGATGCGGTGGCGGTGGGCATGATCACGCCGGGACCGGTGGTGATCACCGCCACTTTCGTGGGATATCTGCTGGACGGTTTCTTGGGCGGACTGGCCGCCACCGGCGGCATCTTCGCGCCCTCGGTGCTGCTCACCATCGTGGCGGCACCCTTGCTGCGCCGCTACCGGCAAAACGCCTACGTACAGGGCTTCGTGAAGGGCGTGGTGGCGGCAGTGGTGGGCGCGCTGCTCGGTACCACGGTGCTGGTGGCGCGCACCGCCATCGGCGACCTGTTCACGGCCACAGCTGCGGTGGCGGCCCTGGTGCTGGTGCTGAAGTGGCCGAAGTTGCCGGAGCCGTTGCTGGTACTGGCGGCGGCGGCCGTCGGTATCACCGCTTACCTATCACTGCATCCGACTTGGGCTTAGGCCCTCAGCGACGCCATATCGATCACAAAACGGTATTTCACGTCGCTCTTCAGCATCCGTCCGTAAGCCTTGTTGATGTCCTGCATGCGGATCATCTCCACGTCGCAGCTGATGCCGTGCTCCGCGCAGAACTCCAGCATCTCCTGGGTCTCGGCCAGGCCGCCGATGAGGGAGCCGGCCAGGGAGCGGCGGCCATCGATGAAGGCGCCGGGGACCACCGGCGTGTGCAGGGGCGTGAATTGGCCGACGATCACGTAGGTGCCGCCTCGGGCCACCGCGGCCACGTAGGGGTTGATGTCGTGGTCGCTCGGCACGGTGTCGACGATGAGGTCGAACTTGCCGGCCACCGCCGCCATCTGCCGCGGGTCGGTGCTGAGCACGATGTGGTCAGCGCCGAGGCGCCGCGCCTCCTTCTCCTGGCCCGCGATGCGGGTGAAGAGCGTCACCTCCGCCCCCATGGCCTTGGCCAGCTTCAGGCCCATGTGCCCGAGCCCGCCCATGG
>DASXYJ010000295.1:0-2465 GCA_036502565.1 Gammaproteobacteria bacterium | reverse complement strand
GGCGGCGAATTCGGCATGGGTGCGGAAATCGGCATTGGCACCGGCAAGATGCATGCCCGTGGGCCGGTCGGCGCCGAACAGCTCACCACGTTCAAATATGTGGTGCGCGGCAACGGCCAGACACGGCCTTGAAGGAGACGTCATGACCACGCACACCGGAAGCTGCCATTGCGGCAAGATCGCCTACGAAGTGGAAGCCGAAATCCAGGACGCGGTGCAGTGCAACTGCTCCAATTGCAGTCGCCGCGGCTACCTGCTGTGGTTCCTGCCGCGGGAGGCCCTGCAACTCAAGACCCCCGAGGCGGACATGTCGTATTACACGTTCAACAAACACCGCATCAAACACTATTTCTGCCCGGAATGCGGCTGCGCTCCCTTCGGCATGGGCGAGGGGCCTGGTGGCAAGGCGATGGCGGCCATCAACCTGCGCTGTCTGCCGGATGTGGACCTGGCCTCCCTCAAGGTCAAACACGTCGACGGCAAGTCGCTCTGATGGGCCCACGGGAACTGCTGCGCTGGCAGTGGGAGGGTTATCCCCGCTACCACACGCGCCGGGCCAGCCTGCTGTTGCACCTCTTCTCGATGCCTTTCTTCTGGGCGGGCACGCTTCTCCTGTCGATGGCCCTGGTCACCCTGAGTGGGAGTCTGGCGTTGTGGGGCTTCCTCTGTTTGCCGGTCCCGGTGATCGCCCAGGGCTTCGGCCACAAGCGCATCGAGCCCACCGCCGCGGCGCCTTTCACCAGTCCCTGGAACTTCGTGGCGCGTTTCTGCCTGGAGCAGTGGATCAACCTGCCGCGCTTCATCCTGAGCGGCGGCTGGGGACGGGCCTTCCGCGATGCGTGAAGATAACTAAAGAACCTCTCCAACCATCCCTGGTGTGCCTTCCTGCCCCGACATCGCTGTCGGTGCGCTCGGCTGGACCGATATGCCAATGGCATATCGGTGAAAGCACCAGCCTCGCCCTATGGCGCGGCGCTCCTGGCGCCTTTCTGCAAGCCTACCGGCTACGGATTGGGCAAGAGCGGCTGGCGACCTCCACGTTCGGCAAGGGGGACCGGCCACCGTTCGACATATTGCGCAGTTGGATCGACGAGAGCTATCGCGCCGTGGCGCCGAAGAAACTGGTGAAAGAGTTGGGGGGAGTAGGACTAGGACTACAGAAGTCCGGAGCGACTCGTGCCTATACTCGACCCGCACCCCGGTCTCCGGGGGAGCGGACCCAAGGATGGGTCCGTGGCATAAACGAACCAGGGAGTGGCGCCATGTATCCGCTCAAGCTCACGCTCAAGTATCTGCTGGTCGGCGGTTTCGGCATCGCGGGGGTGGTCGCGCTCTCGCGGGGCTTCGGCTTGCCCATCCCGTTCCTCGAATACGGCTCGCTGGAAGCCGGCAACGTGGTGGCCGGCGCCGCGCTGCTGGCGGTGAGCATGTGCTGCGCCTTCTTCTGGCGCATGCCGCGCCGGCGCAATCGCGCGCCCGGCGACAGCTACGGCGAGGCCTCCGACGAATGGATGGTGCCCGCTACCACCACCACGGCTCCGCACTTCCGCCACCGCCACTAGACGGTCTCAGGACTCCAGGCGTTCCCGTTCCCGCAGCGCCGGGAACCACCACATCCACAGTCCCACCACGATGAGCGTGCCGATGCCGCCGATCACCGTGGCCGGCACCGCGCCCCACCAGGCAGCGGTGATGCCGGATTCGAACTCCCCCAGCTGATTCGACGTGTTGATGAAGATGGCATTCACGGCGCTCACGCGGCCGCGCATGTTGTCCGGCGTCTCCAGCTGCACCAGCGCCGCGCGGATCACCATGCTCACCATGTCCAGCGCGCCCATCACCAGTAGCGCGGCCAGCGAGAGCGTGAAGGAACGGGACAGGCCGAACACCACGGTGGCGAGGCCGAAGCCCGCCACCGACCAGAACATGATGTAGCCCACCTTGCGGGTGAGGGGCTTGCGGGCAAGCCACAGGGACATGCCCAGCGCACCCACTGCCGGCGCCGCGCGCAGCAGCCCCAGGCCCCAGGGCCCGGTGTGCAGGATGTCCCGGGCGAACACCGGCAGGAGCGCCGTGGCTCCGCCCAGCAATACCGCGAAGAGATCCAGGGAGATGGCGCCCAGCACCACCGGCCGGTGGCGGATGAAAGTGATGCCAGCAAATATAGTTTTCAACGTCGCAGGCTCGCGCTTCTGGGGCGGGCGCTCGAGCTTCAAGCGCCACATGAGCACTGCGGCGATGACGAACAAGAGCCCCGAGACCGCGTAGACGGTCCCGGCGCCGGCCACATAGAGCAGGCCGCCGAGCGCGGGACCCACGATCATGGCGGTCATGCTGGCGGAGGAGCCGGCGGCCATGGCGCGGGACAAGAGCGTTGGCGGCACCATGCTGGGCAGGAGTGCCTGCATGGTGGGGAACTCGAAGGCCCGGGCGCAGCCGATGACGAACACGATGATGAGGATGGC
>DASXYJ010000294.1:0-4197 GCA_036502565.1 Gammaproteobacteria bacterium | reverse complement strand
CGTCGTCCAGGGAATCCGAGACCACCGACCCCAAGAGCGTGGCCTTCATGCAGATGTTGATGAAGCGCGCGTACCGGTGCTGCAGCTTCTCCAGCTCCACGTCGCTGAATAGCTCGTTAACCTCCGACACCGCTTCCATGGCGAACAGCCGCCGTTCCGGTTCGGGCATGGCATGGAGCCTGTCGTAGAACCACTGACTGCCCAGGAAGAAGGCGCCGTGCACCAGCACGCCGCCCTTCAGTCGCGCACCGAGGGCGGGCGCGAGCTTCGCCACCGCGCCGCGGTCGTCCAGGTCCACTTCGACCCAGTTGCCGTCCGGTAGCTTGAGGCGGCCTTCGCGGTATTCGACGTCGGGGAGCAGTACCCCGAAACGCTGCAGCGAAGCGACCTCGCCGGTGGAGAGCCGCTTGCCCAGCTGCTTCGCCTCCCGCAGCGCCGATAGCGTGTCCAAGCTCACCTGTTCCGAGATGCGGCCCGCTTCCAGCAGTTCCTGCAGTCCTGCGTGGTCATAGACCCGGCGTTTGAGCACGCCCGCCTCGTAGAGGTGCAGCAGCCCATCGCCGAACATCTCGCTGCCTGCATAGAGACCGTGGGTGAAGTCGTCGTCACCACCCATGGCCTGCAGCTGCTCGCCGCAGCGCTCGCGGATGCCGCTCTGGTCCAGGGCGCGCCGATACCCGGTGTTGTCCAGGTGGCGCAGGCGCGTGGCATGTATGCAGGCATCACCGAGGGAGCCGATGCCCACCTGGATGGTGCCGCCGTCCTTGATCAGCGTGCTGGCATGCAGGCCGATCATGTGTGCGGCGGGATCGATGGGCATGTTGGGAACGGCGAAGAGATGGTGCCCGGGACCCGCGTCGTCCACCACGAAGTCGAAGAAGTCCGGCGCCACCTCCGCCTGCCCGAACATGAAGGGCAGCTGCCGGTTCACCATGCCGCAGACCGCCACGGGGCGCCTCGCGGCCCGCAAGCCGGGATGGATGTCGAGGGTCACGTCCGGGTTGGAGGAGAGGCTGTAGCGTGGGCCAGGGAGCATGGCTACCGCTTGCAGCACCACGTTGGCGCCTGCCGCCAGCATGTCCCGTGCCACGTGGGTGTAGTTGCTGCTGATGTAGTGCTGCTGGGCGGAAGGCAAGCCCAGCATGCTGCCGGACTTGAAGTAGAACTCCGAGAGCTCCACGTTGGGCGGCAGCCGGTGGCGGCGCAGGTCCTGCATGTACTCGAGCTCGGGATAATCGCCGAACACCCGGGCCGCGAAGGGATCCAGGAAACGCCCCTCGAGATCGCTCTTGGCCTTGGGCCGCTCCAGGGACAGGGCGGTGATGAGGCGCAGGTGCAGCGTGGGATCGGCGGCGACCCGTCTGTAGAGTGCGTTCACCAGGGGATTGGGCTTGCCTATCCCCAAGGGCGCACCCACCACCAGGCGCGGGCCCACCTTGGCGATGATGGCCTCGACGCATTCTTCCGGCGCGGTGAAGTTCCTGACTGCCATAAAAGATTGACCCCGCTTTGGGCGGGGTCAATCTTATCAGCCTCTGCGTGGTCCGCTCATTGCGGGTTCACGTAGGTGTCGAACTCCCGGTAGATGCGGCGGTATTCATCCAGCCAGCTCGCGGCCTCATGGAAGTCGTGGTGCTCGACGGGGTAGAACATGACGTCGAAGTTTGGGTTACGCAGCTCGATGAGCTTCTGGGTCATGTGCACCGTGTCGATGAAGAACACGTTGTCGTCCTCCATGCCCTGCATGATCAACAGGTGTTTCTGCAGCTGGCCCGCGTAGTTGATGGGCGAGCTGTCAAAGTAGGCCTGCGGGTCCACGTTCGGGCGGTTGAGGATGGCGGCGGTGTAGCCGTCGTTGTAGTCGGCCCAGTCGCCCACCGGACGCAACGCCGCGCCGGCCTGGAACAGGTCTGGCTGGCGGAACATCATCATGTAGGTCATGAAGCCGCCGTAGGAACCACCCCACACGCCGAGGCGCTTGGCGTCCGCGTGGTAGTTCTGCTCCAGCCAGTGGGCGCCGTCGGTGATGTCCTCCACCTCGGGATGGCCCATCTGCCGGTAGATGGCGGTGCGCCAGTCACGGCCGTAGCCGGCCGAGCCGCGGTAGTCCATATCCATAACGATGTAGCCGTGTTGGGTGAGGAAGGTGTCGAACATGAACTCATGGAAATAGTAAGACCAGCCCGAATGCGCGTCCTGCAGGTAGCCGGCGCCGTGGATGAAGAAGATGGCGGGATAGCTCTTGGACGGCGAGTAATCCTTGGGCAGGTACAGACGTGCGTAGATGCCGTGCGCGGCCCCGTGGGTGGACGGCACCTGCACGATCTGCGGCTGCACCCAGTCGATGCTGGTGAAGGCGCCGGACACGGTGTTGGTGACGCGCACCGCGGCTTTCGGGTTGGGGCTGGCATCCACCACGTAGATCTCGGGCGGCAGGTTGCTCAGGGAGTGGTAGACCATGAGCTTGCTCTCGTCCGGCGACAGCTGGAAGCTCTCGCCGTCGTGCATGGCCGGCTGCGCTCCGTTGATGCCGCCGAGGTTGGTGACCGCCTGCATGTCGCCGTCGGCGGCCGCGATGCGGTAGATCTCCCAGGTGCCGGGCGCAGTCTTGTTGGCGCTGACGAAGAAGTACTTGTCGTCGCGGGTCAGGAACAGGTTCGGGTTGATCTCGAAGTCGCCCTTGCTGAGCAGGCGCGCGGACTTCGAGTTGAGGTCCTTGATGTAGAGATGCGACCAGCCATCGGCTTCCGACAGGTACCAGAGCTCATGGCCGTCGTGCATCCAGCCCATGTCGTTGAAGGTCCAGTTGATCCAGGCCTTGTTGCTGAGGCGCTCCTGGGTGACCAGGGCCTTCTTGGCGAAGTCCACGCTAGCCAGCCAGCGATCCTTGAAGTCGTTGGCGATGAACTGCACGGCCAGGCCGTTGCCGTCGTCGCTGAACACCATGTTGTTCACCGAGACCTCGCGCACCACCGGCGCCTTCACGCTGTCCTCGGCGGAGGATTTCGTCATGCCGTGTTGCACGTCCCAGTCCACCGCGCTCTTGCGCAAGGAAGCCAGCGGGTCGTCCTTGATGCCGGGAAGCTGGGTCAGGTCCAGGTCGAAGCTGGTGTGGTTCATGAGATCCAGGACCTTCACCTGCTGCGCGGCCGGCGGGTTCAGGCCCACGTAGGTGTGCTCCTTGCTGGTCTCCACGTAGCCGCTGTCGGTGATGTAGTTGGGCATGAGGCCGGGTTCGCCGTCCTCATGGGCCTTGGGCTGGGTCACCACCGCCAGCCAGCGGCCATTGGGGGAGAGCGCCGTGGCGGAGATATCCACGCCCTTGCCGAGGTAGAAGGGCGCCGGAACGCGGCCGGGGTCGGCGTTGCGCTCGGCGGCCTGCTGGTCGTTGCGCTTCTGCTTGTTGTCGGCGCGGGTGGAGAGGAAGTCGAACAGGCGCTGCTGCTCGGCCTGCAGGTAGTTCTGCGGCGCGGCCGGCTTGGACGCGTCGTCACCGGTGCGCAGGTCCGCGGCCAGCATGTTCATGCCGCTGTCCAGGTCGTAGACGTAGACGTCGTTGCCCTGGTGCCACTGCACGCGGTTGCCGTCGGCCATGAACGACGGCGTGTCCTTCTTCACGTTGTCGCGGGTCAGCTGGCGCAGCCGGCCGGTGAGCACGCTGCGCACGAACACGTTGTCGTCGCGCACGAACACGTGCTGGCTGTGGTCGCGGTTCCAGTCGCCGCCGGGAGCCGGGGCGTTGCCGAGGTCGGCGTCGCCGACCTTGCGGGTGAGGGTGCCGCTCACGTCCACCTGGTAGAGGTCATACAGGGCGCTATCGTCGCGCTTCCTGCGGTACATGACCGTCTTGCTGTCCTCGCTCCAATATCCCGATTCAGGCATGTTCCCGATCCAGTCACGGGCCGCCATGATCTGTTCCAGCGTGACGCCGGAAGCGGCGGCCGGCGCGGCGGCAGCAGCATAGGCGGGCAGCGCCGCCAGGGCGCCCAAGGACAGTGCGAGGATGCGGTTCAGCATGGCGTTTCCCTTATATAGATGGCTGGTCAGCTGAGAGCTTGGGCAAGGTCCGCGATGAGGTCATCCGGATGTTCCAGCCCAGCGGAGATGCGGATAAGGTTCTTGGGGGTCAGGCTCTCGGGCCCTTCCACCGCGGCCCGGTGTTCGATGAGGCTCTCCACTCCACCTAGACTGGTGGCG
>DASXYJ010000293.1:0-3551 GCA_036502565.1 Gammaproteobacteria bacterium | reverse complement strand
CCGGTCCATCTTGATGCAGGCCCGTGGCAAGGCTGTTACAATTTTTTCGGTTTTGGGGGCTTTACGCTCATATCCTCCATGCGAGCCTATGTTGTCGGCTTATCCCGCTGATTAGCCTGACAAACTCCACGCGGACGAGTGCATGTTCATATTCAACAAGGAAAGCCCAGTCGCCATCCTGTTCGCCGAGTACGGCGGCAACGAAGGCCCGCACGGCATCAAGGAAGGCGACCCGCGCCTGGACACCCTGCGCACCCTCATCGAGGGCCGCGCCACCCGGGTCGAGGAGTTTGACCACCGCCACCTGCTGGCCTTCTTCGACCAGACCGACCGGGCCGCCGAGACCGCCCGCGAACTGCATCTCGCCCTCATCTCCACGGATCCGCCCACCCAACCGGTGTTCATGTCCCTGCACGCCGGCAAGAAGGAGATCCCCGGCAAGCCGCCCGCCAAGGGCGGGCTCGCCGAAGTGGTGCGCGGCATCGCCGGGCTCGCCGACGAGCAGGCGCTGCTCATGAGCGACGCCGCCTGGAAAGCGCTATCGGAACCGGTGCAGGCCCATGCCACAAGCTCGCTGAAACCTGTGCCCCAGGGCGCCGGCGGCCAGCTCTACGAGATGGCCTGGGTGGAACCCACCACCGCCGAGCGCACCAAGATGGTCACCATGATGTGGGACAAGCAGGACGCCACCACCCACCTGCACCTCCTGCTCACCTATCGCGAGCAGCAGATCCAGGTGAACGTGCAGCGCCCCGCCATCATCCTCGGCCGCTCCAGCCAGTGCGACCTGGTGGTGAACCACAAGCGCGCCTCGCGGCTGCATGCCCGCGTCGAATACAAGGACGGCAACTTCGTGCTGGTGGACCAGAGCGGCAACGGCACCTTCGTGCGCTTCTCGGACGGCGACAAGGTCAAGGTGCACATGAACAGCCTGCCGATCCGCGGCGCCGGCGACATCGGCCTCGGCGACGCCGAGGACGCGCTCTCGGACGACGCCCTGCGCTTCGTCTGCGTGGAATAGGCCCAAATCCCAGGAATTCCTCGTCAGTCCTGGGCGGCTATGGCAAAATAACCGCCTACTAGGCCAGGGTTCCTCACCCTGGCAAGACATCCATATAAAGCCCGGATGGCGGAACTGGTAGACGCGCGGGACTCAAAATCCCGTTCCCTCTAAAGGAGTGTGGGTTCGATTCCCTCTCCGGGCACCAAGTTTGTGTGATGTTCGCGCACAGAACCGTCCCTGGTGCGCTGACCAGCCCAGCCCTCCATGGCTGGGCGCTCGAGCGGACGCGGGCCGTGCCCGCGTGAAGACGCCGCTCTCGCCCTCTCCGGGCACCATCATGAAATTCTGCAGCCATTGCGGCCACGAACTCAGCGTCATCACCCCGCCCGGCGACCACCTGCCACGCTTCGTCTGTGCCTCCTGCGGCAGCATCCACTACCAGAACCCCAGGCTCATCACCGGCTGCGTGGCCGAGTGGCAGGGCCAGATCCTCATCTGCAAGCGCGCCATCGAGCCCCGCGCCGGGTTCTGGACCCTGCCTGCCGGGTTCATGGAGAACGGCGAGACCACCGAGGCCGCCGCCGCGCGTGAGACCGCCGAGGAAGCCTTGGCCGAGGTCACGGACCTGGAACCCTTCGCCCTGGTGAACGTGCCCCACGTGGACCAGGTGCACCTCATGTTCCGCGGCCTGCTGGCGGGCGGGCGGCACGCTCCCGGCCCCGAGAGCCTGCAGACCGCGCTGGTTACCGAAGAACGTATCCCCTGGGATGAGATCGCCTTCCCCAGCGTGCGCTTCACCCTGGAGCGCTACCTGGAAGACCGCCGCAACGGTGTATTCGGTTTCCATATCACCACCTGGCGCAAGGGCGCGCTGCGCTGAAGCGCGGCCGCGCTTGTGGCAGAATCCTCGCAGTAACCAGGAGTCCACCATGGCCTTCGTCGTCACCGAGAGCTGCATCAAGTGCAAGTACACGGACTGCGTGGAAGTCTGCCCAGTGGATTGTTTCCACGAGGGCCCGAACTTCCTGGTGATCGACCCGGAAGAGTGCATCGACTGCACCCTCTGCGAGCCGGAATGCCCCATCAATGCCATCTATTCCGAAGATGACCTGCCGGACGACCAGAAGCCGTTCAAGCAGCTCAACGCCGAGCTGGCCCAGGGCTGGCCGGTGATCACCCGCCAGAAGCCTGCTCCCGCTGACGCCAAGGAATGGGAAGGCAAGTCCGAGAAGCTGAAGCTCCTGGAGCGTTAGTCGCTGTCGGCGGCCAGCGCCGCCGGATCGTCCAGCAATCTGACCAGCTCATCCGCCGCCACATAACCGTCGATCACCCGCCCGCCCTCGGTGATGATCACCGGGGTGCCGTGCACCGCCAGCTTCATGGCGAACTCATAACCCAGGATCACCGGCGTGGCATCGCAGCCCGTCGCCGGGGGGACCTCGTCGCCCCGCATGGCGGACTGGTAGGCGGCGCGGCGGTCCTTGGCGCACCACACCGCCACGGCCTTGTCCCAGGACGGCGTATCCACGCCGGTGCGCGGGAAAGCCAGATAGCGCAGCTCGATCCCCATCCCCATCAGCTTCGGCGTGTCGCCGGCCAGCTGCCGGCAGTAGCCGCAGTCGATGTCGGTCAGCACCGTCAGCACGTGGCGAGGCGCGCTCATCAGCGGCCGGAACAGGATCATGTTCTGCTCGCCGATGCCGGCGATGTAGGCCAGCCGCGCCCGGGCCCGGTCCTCGGCGGAGATGTCGCGGCCGCCGTGCAGCTGGATGAGGTCGCCGCGCAGGGCGTATTGGCCGTCGGCGGTGACGTAGAGGATCTGCGGTCCCAGGGTCACCCGGTACAGGCCCGGCACGGGTGTCGCCGCCACGTCCTGGGGATCGACCCGCAGTTGCTTCGCCAAGCGTGCCGTCACGTCGTCCGCCAGCGCGGAAACGCAGTACCCCAACAGCAAGAGCATCAACAGTAGCTGCCGCATCGGACTCCCCTGAAAGAAGCGGCGCCGGGAGCGCCGCCCGCAAACCCGGCGCCCTGATGGCGACGGGTTTGGCGGAGGCGAGCCTGAGCATGTATCGGGCTCGCCGAGTGAAAAAGCCCAGGGACGGGCTTTTTCAAAGACAAGAAAAAGGGCCGTGTTTCCACGGCCCTTCAATCTTACACCCGGGAAGATTTAACCCCGGGGATGGTGCTTGGTATGCACGTCCTTGAGACGCTCACGCGCCACATGCGTGTAGATCTGCGTGGTGGACACATCGCTGTGGCCCAGCAGCATCTGCACCACGCGCAGGTCGGCGCCGTGGTTCAGCAGGTGGGTGGCGAAGGCATGACGCAGCGTGTGCGGCGACAGCGACACCGAGATGGCGGCCTGCTCGGCATAGCGCTTGATGATGTGCCAGAAGGCCTGGCGCGTCATGTAGTCGCTGCGGCGGGTCGGGAACAGGTAGTCGGATTGGCGGCCGCCCAGGATGTCCAGGCGCGCGTCGGTCAGGAACTTCTCGATCCACTTGGTGGCTTCTTCGCCCACCGGGACCAGGCGCTCGCGGTTGCC
>DASXYJ010000292.1:0-1720 GCA_036502565.1 Gammaproteobacteria bacterium | reverse complement strand
TCTTCATCAAGCTCTACCGCAACCTGACCAGCTTCGACATCGACAAGGGCAACTTCGTCACCTGGATGACGACCCTCACCCGCAACCTGCTGGTCGACCACTTCCGCCGCACGCGTATGGAGCGCGCCACCGACTCGCTGGACGCAAGCCTCACCGGTCAGGACGACGGCGCCACCATGGCCAGCCGGCTTGCGGACGGCAAGCGCTCGCCGGAGGATCACGCCGCCGGCCTGGAGCTGAAGGTCAGGATTCAGCAGGCGCTGGCTCAGCTCTCGCCGGAGCTGCGCGAGGCAGTGATTCTGCGGGACTTGCAGGACATGGATTACAAAGAGATTGCGCAGGTTCTGCGCGTGCCGGAAGGCACCGTCAAGAGCCGCATCAGCCGGGGCCGAGGGGAACTGGCAAGACTTTTGAAACGTATAGAAGGGCAGGTGGTTTAGGTGGCAGAGAGCAGCAAATTCGGGAGTCCCAGGACTCAGTTTGGGGACACACCGTCCAGTCAGGCGGGTAACACGCACTGCGCCCAGTGCGAGGCCATGCTGGCGGACGCGCTGGACGGCACGCTTACAGCCGCCGACCAGGCCATGTTCGACACGCACATGCTCACCTGCGGGCCATGCGCCGGGCTCCTCGCGGACGCAAAGCGCGGCCACGCGTGGCTGGAGATGCTGCACGATTCCCAGCCGGAGCCGCCTGAGACGCTGGTCGAGAAGATTCTTGCCCAGACCAGCGGCCCCGTCAGTGGCCTCGCTCCAGCGGTTTCGTCCGGGGTTGCGGTCGCGGGCACACACGGGGTGGTGTTGCCGTTCCGGCAGCGTGCGTGGGCGGCGCTGCGGCGAGGACCGTTCGCGCAGATTGCCCTGCAGCCACGGCTGGCGATGACGGCGGCGATGGCCTTCTTCTCGGTCGCGCTGACCATGGACGTCACCGGCATGCAGCTCAAGGACCTGAACCCGGCCAACCTGCGGCCTGCGAACGTCCGCAAAGGCTTCTACGCCGCGAATGCCCGGGTCATGCAGTACTACGAGGGCCTGCGCGTTGTGTATGAGCTCGAGTCCCGGGTGCACGACATGGAGAGCGTCAGCGGCGATGACACGCAGACAGTTCCGGCACAGACCGCGCCGGCGCCAAAGCAGCCGGAGACGCAGCCGGGCAGCAATCAGAACCCGCCGGAGAAGAAGGGGGCAACGGGCCCTAGGTCAAGCTCGCGGTCAGGCTCCATGCGGCGCGAGCAGCCGGGGTCGAGGATGTCGCTGGCGAAGTATGTGCCGGGTCACAGGGAATTGGCGAGGTTGGACCGCGTGATGCGGGATTTGAGTACGGGTACGGACCGTGCATTCGGGCTAGAAGTACGGGAAGGAAGACTGGTATGAACTGCGCGAACCATCCTGATCGTGAACGAGTGGCATTCTGCCAGAACTGCGGTAAGCCGTTGTGCCAGGAATGCGTACGGAACTACGGGACCTCAATCCTCTGCGAGCAGTGTCTCGCACTGCGGACGGCGGGGACGGGTCCGGGCTATGGGCCTCCTCCGGTAGGCGGGCCGATTCCGCCGGTACCCCCAATGGGCGCACCGCTTCCGCGCTCCTTGCCGAACCCCGGGCTCGCCGCCCTTCTTGGCCTCATCCCCGGCGTCGGCGCCATGTACAACGAGCAGTACGCCAAGGGCGTCGTGCACCTCATCGTCTTCGTCATCCTGGTCAGCCTGGCCAGCGACGTG
>DASXYJ010000291.1:0-7895 GCA_036502565.1 Gammaproteobacteria bacterium | reverse complement strand
CGGCCGATAGTTCAGCACCAGGAAGAGATAGAGGTCACGGATGTTGAGGGAGATGCCGTCGCCGAAAGCGCCGCCCTGGATGTGATCCAGCAGGCCGCCGCGTGCACCCACGCCGGAGTGGTAACAGACCACCTGGGGAGTGCCGTCCGCGCCGCGCGACGCCACGGCCTTGGCGAGCCTCACCACGTTGGACGGACAGGGCATGCCTGCGTCGGTCTGCTCCGGCTCGTTCCATGTCCCGTCCGCGCAGATCACCCAGCGCGTAGCCATCCTGGCCTCCCTTCCCGCTCATCCCGGCGGGCTTTTTTCGTCATCTGAGTATAGACGGCCGCGCCGGGTCCGGCGGCGAGACCGGGTCTAGCCCAGCGCGCCCTGGCCCATCCGCCGCAACCAGCGGAAGTGCGAGGCCACCGCGGCGCCGAAGCTCGGGTTCACGTGATAGGGCACGCCGAATTCCTTGCAGGTCTGTTCCACCACCCCGGCGATGGCGGGGTAGTTGACGTGACTCAGGGTCGGGAAGAGGTGGTGCTCGATCTGGAAGTTGAGGCCGCCCACCAGCCAGGACACCAGCCGGTCCTGCTGTGCAAAGTCCACGGTCGCCGCTGCCTGGTGCGCGGCCCAGGCATCCGGCATGTGCGCACCGCCCGGCGGCGGCGCCGTGAAGCGCGCTTCCTCCACCGTATGCGCCAGCTGGAACACGGTGCTCAGCACCACGCCCGTCACCGCCACGGTGACGACATAGAAGAGCGCCACCGTCCAGAAGGGATGCAGCAGCAGCGGGATGCCGAAGGCGAGGGTCAGGAACACCAGCTTCCCGCCGATGAACACCGCCAGCTCCCAGCCCCGGGGACGCGGGAAAGCGTTCGCCGCCATGCGGCCCGCGATCACGTCCCGGTAGTCGTCGTAGAAGTGCCACTTGATGACCATCACGCCGTACAGCGGCCACAAGTACCACTGCTGCCAGCGATAGATGCCGTGGTGCGGCTGCTCGGGGCAGAGCCGGCCGAAGATGCCGAGTTCGATGTCGCTGTCGTGGCCGTGCACGTTGGCGTACTGGTGATGGAATACCGCGTGCTTCCAGCGCCATACGTAGGAACTGCCGCCCACCATGTCGAGGGTCATGGCCATGAGCTTGTTCACCCAGGCGCGCTCCGAGTAGGCGCGATGCCCGCCGTCGTGCTGGATGTTGAAACCGATCTGGGCGACGGCGAAACCCAGCAGCAGCGCCAGCGGCAGAGCCTGCCACCAGGCCTGCGCCACGAACACCAGCAGGGCATAGGTGAGGAAGAAGCTGGCGAGCACCAGCGTGGTCTTGAGGTACATCGCGAGACAGTCCCGCTCGCGGATATGCCGGTCCTTGATGAGCGCGGTCACGCGACGGCGCAGCTCGCGCTGGAAACCGGCATCCGCGGCGAACTTCAGCCGCACATCCTGGGAATCTAGGACCACTTCGCTCATCGATAGTCGCTCCCCAATACGGACCACGGGACACCGGGCGGGCGCCGGCACCTGCAAACAGTCTGGAGAACTGGCCGAATCCGGGCCTTAGGACCTGTCCCTATCCGATGTTCTTTCTCCCCGCCTCCAGCTTATGTGGAAGTGGCCTCTTAAAACCGTCTCGGCGGTGAAAATTCACCCACCCAGGCCCGCCCCGCTCAGGGGATAGGCGGATTCGGCGGGGGCGTCTGACTCTCTATATATAGAGGCACCGGAAAGGCGCTGCGCTGAGGAGCGTTGCACGACATGCTGTGGGGCTTCGCTCTCATGCGTGGGAACGGGGCAGCGACAGCGTGGCGTGTCCGGGCTCGCGAGACGCGGCTGCTACAATGTGCGAAGCGACGTGGCCGCCGAGCCATGCGCTTTCGAGGGGGAGCACATGAGAGTCCTGTCGTTGTTGCTGCTCTGCGCCTGCATGGCCGCGGTCTCCGCGGACCCGCTCTACAAGTGGGTGGATGCGGATGGTCACGTGCATTACTCCCAGACCCCGCCGCCCGGCGCCGCCACCAAGGCCAAGACCATGGAGGTCCACGCCGGCCAGGCGGATCCGGCCGCGGTGCAGGCTTCCCAACAACTGGCCCAGCAGCAGATGGCGGACCAGCAACAGGCCGATGAGAAAGCGCAGCAGCAGGCGCAGAAGGATTCGCAGCACCAGGAAGCGGTGCAGCAGGCCTGCGACAGACTGCGCGTGCGGCTGCAGATCTACCAGCAGGCCGGTCCGGTGTTCACCGTGGACGCGCAGGGCAATCGCCACTATGTGTCCGATGCAGATCACCTGAAGGAGGAGCAGGAGCTCCAGGACCAGATCAAGAAGTACTGCTCCGGCTCCCACTGAGCCGCCCCTCCGATTCATATATATAGAGCCGTCCGCTCCCCGCCAGAAGGCTATTGCACTGGGCTCCAAGATTATGTCTAATCTACGGGGTCCCCATTCCCCAGGTCCAGGAAGGGCCTGCCCCCCAGGAGAGCGCGTGATGATCGATATGGATACGGCAGAAGAAAGGATGCTTCCCGTCTACATGAATGGCCGTGTGATCGCCGAGATGCCGGAGGCCGAATGGCGGGCCATCGTGGTCTACGTCAGCACCAACGGCGTGATCTGGGAAGCACAGCTCAAGAACGCGTTGCGGGTGATCCTGCGCCTGATCGGTTTCGGTTTCATCAGCGTCCCGGTGGGTGTGTTCTGGACCGCCGCCATGCTGGGTTGGATGGGCAAGCCCATCGAAGTGGGCGGCATCGAACATCACGTGGGCGCCTTGCTCAGCCAGCCGGCGCTGATGACGGCGGCGGTGGCGCTCGGCGTGGGTTCCATGATGGCGCTGGGCCTCAAACTCGGCTACGTGAACTACTTCGCCAAGGCCCGCAGCGCGCTGCTCAAGGAACACCTCGGGATCGAAGAACCCGGTCAGTGCCGGGTGCGCTGAGTTCGGCGCAGCCCCTCTATCTGGTCCAGCCCCACCGGAAGTTCTGACACATCACACCCCTCATCGCCGTGGGTATAGTCCGGCCATGAGCCTGAGCCTCCCCACCCTGAGCGGCCGCCACGTCCGGCTCGAGCCCCTGCAACTCCAGCACGTGGATGCGCTGCTGGCTGCCGCCGAGAGCGACGACCCGGAGCTCTACTGCTGGACCAGCGTGCCCCAGGACCGGGCCGCCATGACCACATATATAGAGAAGGCGCTCGCCATGCGCGAGGCGGGCAGCGCCATCCCCTTCGCCACCCGGCGGGTGTCGGATGGAAAGATCGTGGGCTGCACCCGCTTCTTCGACCTGGAACGCTGGGACTGGCCGGCCGGTCACGCACGACATGCCGTCGGCCGTCCCGACGTGGGGGAGATCGGCTACACCTGGCTGAGCCCGGTGGCCCTGCGCACCGGCGTGAACACCGAGGCCAAGCTGCTGATGCTGGGCCATGGCTTCGAGACCCTCGGGATGCAGCGGATCTGCCTGCAGACCCACTCCCGGAACGCCCGTTCCCGGGCCGCCATCGAGCGCATCGGCGGCCGCTTCGAGGGCATCATCCGGGCCAGCAAGCTGGCCCCGGACCATACCCCACGGGATTCCGCCCGATTCTCCATCCTCGCGACAGAATGGCCGGGGGTGAAGGAAAACCTCAACCGGATGCTCCGGAGGGCTTAGAATCTTCCCAGCCCGCTTAACCGGGATAGGGGTAAAGATGAGAGCCGTCTCCGCAAGCTTCGTCGCCACACTGCTGGCGGCCTTGGCGCTGTCCGCGCAGGCCACGCCCAGCCAGCAGCAGCAGATCGAGATCGACCACTGCACCATCATGTCCAAGGCGGTGCTGGAGTTCGGCAAGGCCCGCGAGCAGGGGCTGTCGAAGATGGACGCCTACAACAGCGTCACCAACAACCAACCCTACCGGCCCGGTTCCATGGTGGACCAGACCCTGCAGTGGGCCTATGACCACGCCGATGAGAATGCGGAAGCCGCGAGCGCGCATTTCTACGGGCATTGTTCCCTGGATGCGCTGGAAGCCCTCACCCCGCAGACCGAGGAGCAGGCCAAGGCCGGCGCCTCGCTCTGCCAGCAGCAGAACGCCGCGCGCCCCGACGAGACCCGCATCTGTATGGACCAGCAGATCAGCGCGCTGATCGCCGCTGCCGACGCGCCGCCGCTGGCGCCGACCTCCGCCACCGCCGTGGCGCCGCGCCCGGCGCAGTCGCGTGTGCAGACCCTGTCCTCATCCAAGATGCAGGTGGCCGCCACCGCACCGGTGCGGGCACCGGCTGCCGCGGCGGAACCTGTGGTGCCGGCTCCGCAGATCCCGGCGCCGCAAGTGGCGCAGACGCAGCTCCCTGCCGCACCGGTACCGATGCCCATCCCTGCGCCGGTGCGCGCCAAGCCCGCGGTACCCGCGGCGGCGCCCGCCGCCGTGGCCAAGGCGCCGGCGCCGCTCGAGCCCACGCAGGTCGCCGTCTCGCAACCCGCCGCGGCAGCCGCGCCGGAACTGGCACAGTCACCCCTGCCGTTGCCTTCGCCCGCAGCGGTCCCCGTCAAGGCACCGGAACCCGCAGAGGTAGCGAGCGCCAAGCCGCAGACCGCAACGCCGCTGTTCCCCTCTCTGCCGACGCCCACGGTCACGTCTACGCCGAAGCCCGCGGCCGCGCCGGCGCAAGTGGCGAAGGCGCCGGTCCCGGCGACGCCGTTGTTCCCCTCGCTGCCGCCACCCACGATCACGTCTACGCCGAAGCCCGCCGCCACGCCGGTGGAAGTGGCGCAGGCGCCGGTCCCGGTCACGCCGCCTCCGCCGCTGCCAGTGAAGGCGCCGCGACCCGCTGCGGCGGCCGCAGTGCCCGCGCCGGCGCCGGTGATCGCACAGGCGACGCCAGCCCCGGCTCCGGTACCGTTGCCGGCGAAGCTCCCGGGTACAGCTTCGGCTGAATCTGCCTACGTGGTGAAGAGCGCGCTCGCGCAGACGGCGGCGACCATGCCCGCGGCGCCGGCGAGCACCGCGGCCGAACCCCAGCTCGCGGTGCTGAGCCCGCCGAGCATGGCCAGTGTCGGCAAGCTGACCCTAGGCATGGCGATGTACGACGCCATGCACACTTTCCATTCCTTCGGCGACGAGGATCGGGACGAATTCGGCGCCGAGACCCAGACCTTCCTCATCAGCGACGGCCACGGTTACGTGGTGTTGCTCACGGAGAAGGACAAGCCGGAGACGCTCTACGGCATCGAGTACCACGGCGGCGCGGACGCGGACACGGCGCCCACCATCATGGGCGTGCGCCTGGGGCAGGGCGCGCTCGCGGTGCTGACGCACGTGGGCGAGCCGAGCCGCCGCGAGCGACTGGCGAACTCGGAGTTCACCCGCTGGTACTACGACGGACGCAACTATTCCTTCGACATCAGCTCCGGCGGCGACTTGGTGGCGATCCGCCTCTACGGCTACGAAGGCCTGCAGGCGCCGGATGCGGACAGCGACGCGCCGGCCGCAGCGCCCGTCACGCCCTGAGCCTCAGGGGCCGCCTGCCGCGGGCGGGCGGAAGTCGAACATGCTCATGAGGTCGTCGAGGGCCGGGCTGTTCAGCGGCACGTAAGGGTCATCCGCGCTGGTCTTGGGGTTCGGCAGCCGGTCGCGGCTCCACTCGGAGATTGTGCCGAGCTTCCAGTTGGCTTCCACGAACTTGTCGAAGGACACATGGTCGCCGTAGGCGTGCACCATGCCCACGCCCTTGGAATACGGCGAGACCACGATGAGCGGGATGCGGCTGCCGTCGCCGAAGAAGTCGATGGGCTGCACGTAGCCTGAGTCGTAGTAGCCGCCGCCCTCGTCCATGGTGATCATGATCGCGGTGTCCTGCCACAGCTTCGGATTGGCCTGCACCGCCTGCACCAGCTTGCGGCAGAAGGCCTCGAACAGCTCGAGTTTCGAGGTGGCCGGGTGCCCGTCCAGGAACCCGTCCGGCTTCAGGATCGAGACCGCCGGCAGGGTCCCGGCCTTGATGTCCGCGTAGAGATCCTGGATGTCCTTGAAGCCCTGCCGCGCCGCGGGGTCGGTCATCACCTGGGTCGAGTACTGGAATGGGTTGCAGATGTTGCAATAGCCGTCGCCCTCGGTCTCGCCGCCTTCCACCCGTTTGTTCCAGCCTTCGCCGTAATAGCGCCAGGAGACGCGGCTCTTGTCCAGCAGCATCGCGAGGTTCGGCTGGCGGCTGGGCGGCACCGTGAACTCACCCTTGCCGAGCGGCGCCTTGCGGCCGTCGCCGAAGTAGCCGGGATCGTAGTTGTTCACCAGGTAATAAGCGTGGGGCTGGCAGTCGCCGTCCTTGAAGGCCTTGTACGGCAGCGCGGCCAGGTAGTCGCGTACGCTCTTCACCCCGGGCTGGGCCGGGTCGGCGCAGGCCACGTAAGAGCCGCCGGCGTAGCCGTCCTGCTTGTAGAAGTCGAGCGTGCCGGGCTGCGGATCCGGATCCTCGATCTGTTCTTTCGGCGGGACCGCGGGGCGACCGTCGGCGCCGGCGTAGTAGAGCGCGGTGCCGAAACCGAGCTCGATGTGGTTGGCGCCGGTGCCGCCCATCACCGCCTGGTGGAAGTTGTCGCTCAGGGAATACTGCCGCGCCAGGGAATCGAAGTAGGGTGCATCGCCGCGGTTCATGGCGTAGAAACCCAGTGCCACCGCGCCCTCGTGCCTGCCGGACTGGTCGTAGTCCGCCGGCTTGGGCTTGCCGTCACTGCCGCGGCCCACGTTCGCTTCCACCCAGGTGAACAGGTCGTTGCGGCAACCCGAAGGGTTGTGGGGCGAGGCGGCGGCCACATCGCAGTCCAACTCCTGCCACATCTGGAAGAAGCGATGCACGGGACTGCCGTCGTAGGCGTGGTAGTAGTGGTAGCGGGTGAGCAGGTAGGGGCCGTTGGGGAGCGTATCCGGGAAGCGCGTGTCGATGCGGCTGCCCTTCGGCAGGCCGGTACCACCCTGGGTCAGCAGCGCGTAGGCATCGGTCGGCAGCCCCGCGGCGGGCTCGGCGGCATAGACGGCGGCGATGTTCTGGAAGCGCGGCTTCGTGGGGGCGCTGGAGACGGTGATGGGGCCGTCGTCCTCGTAGAGCTTGCTGCGGCGCGGATGCACGGAATACCTGCCGTCCCCCGTGGCCTGCCATTGGGCGGCGAGCGGGAAGTGCGGACCCGGCGAGCCATCCGCCTTCACGATGCCCCGCGACAACAGGTTCCACACCTGCTGGCCCGCGGGTGGCAGGTAGGTGCCGAACATGTTGTCGAAAGTACGGTTCTCGCCGATCACCAGGATCACGTGCTTGATGGGCGTCGCGGTGCGCAGCGCCTCCGCGCCGGCAGGAGCCTCGCCGGCGATGGCGGCGAGCGGGAGCGTGAGTGCGCAGGCCATGAACACGGTGATGGGTCGCATGAGCGGTCTCCTGGCGGACGTCCTGAGGCTACGACGTTTTATTGACAAGTAGGTTACGCCATATGTGAAGCGGCGGGGACGGATGTCCCAAGGCGTGCAGCGGGTCACAGGACACATGTGCAGCGCCGCACAGACATGTTTAAGGCTCTGTATCAAATTGGACGTCCCCAAAGAATAAGGCCGCCCCGGACGGGTCGCCGAAAACAGTCCTCAGGAGAAACGTGTCATGAAGAGAACCACCGGTATCCCCGCCTTCGCCCAGCTGATGCTGGCCACCGCCGCCGTGTTCGCGGTGGGCATCGCCGGCTCCTACGCCAGCGCCGCCGACAACACCCCCACGGCCCACAGCGACAGCGTCGGCGCCGCCATCTCCGACACCGACATCACCGCCAAGGTGAAGCTGAAACTGGCCGGCGAGAAGGGCCTGAAGAAGTCCGACATCAGCGTGACCACCACCAACGCGGTGGTGACCCTCACCGGCAAGGCTTCCAGCTCGGACGCCAAGGAAGAGGCC
>DASXYJ010000290.1:0-2565 GCA_036502565.1 Gammaproteobacteria bacterium | reverse complement strand
CTTCGCTGCCGTTGTAGTTCTTCACGGTGATGATGTTCACCACGCCGGCGATGGCATCCGAGCCGTAGATCGCGGAGGCGCCGTCCTGCAGCACTTCCACGTGGTCGATGACCGAGGAGGGCACGGTGTTGAGGTCCACGGTGCCGTCCAGGCCGGTGGTCCAGCGCTTGCCGTTGACCAGCACCAGCACGCGCTTGGCGTCGAGGTTGCGCAGGTCCACGGTGCTCTGGCCGCCGCCGGTGAAGGTGAAGTTGCCGCCGAAGTTGTCCATGGTGCTCAGCGAGGAGCCCGTGGAGGTCAGCTTCTGGATCACCGCGCCGATGGTGGCGAGGCCGGTCTGCTTGATCTGGGCCGCAGTCACGATGCTGACCGGCTGGGCGGTCTCCACGTCGGTGCGCTTGATGCGGCTGCCCGTGACCTCGATCTTGCCGAGCTGGGTGGTGCTCTGGGTGCCCGTGGTGGCGGTCGTCGTGGTGGTGGTCGTCGTCTGGTCGTCGGCCATGGCGTTGGCGCCCAGGCCGGCCGCGCCGACCACCAGGGCCAGGCGGACTGCTTTGCTGACGAGGTTCTGCTTGGACATTATGATTCTCCTCAAGCGCAGGTTTATGGTTCGGTCCGCATGCTCGGGGGAATAACTCCCCCGCTCCTAGGGTCATGCGGCACCCCCGTAAGGCTTCCTATACTAGACCAATCTTTTCGGGCGCCAGCTGTTGCTTAATAACAAATATGCAGAGAAATACGTTCGTAGACCGATGTATAAATCACATAAGCCATTGATCTAAATGATTAACACAATGAAACATGTATTATCACAGCTGCACCTTGCAGTAGGCCTCTTGCAACAACCGCGCCGGTCCCGGTGAGTCATGCCACCTGAAGCCTGGCATCAGCGCCTGCAGTCCGCTTCCGCCGCCCATCAGCGCGGCGAGTGGGAGGCGGCGGAACGGGACTACCGGGCGGTGCTGGCGGCGGCACCGGAGCAGCCGGATGCGGTGCATTTCCTGGGCCTCTTGTTGCACCAGCAGGGACGCAGCGGCGAGGCCTTGGGCTTGCTCACCCGCGCGCTGCCGCTCTCACCCCGCAACCACCTGTTCCGCGGCAACCTGGCGAGCGTGTTGCAGCAGCTGGGCCGCGATCGGGAAGCGGAACCCCTGTTCCTGGAGGCCTTGGCCCTCAAGCCCGACTACGTGGGCGGCTACCTCAACCTGGGGATGCTGTACGCGGGCCGCGGCGACTATCTCCGGGCACTCGCCCAGTTCGACCAGGCGCTGCGCTTCGAGCCCGGCAGTTTCGCCGCCTGGTTTAGCCGCGCGGAGACCCTGCAGCAGTTGGCGCGCCGCGCCGGATCCGTGGAGGCGTACCGGCGTGCGGCCCAGGCCGCCTCCCAGGACCCGGACCTGCAACTGGTGCTGGGCGCGGCGCTGCGGGAGGCGGGCGAGGTGGACGAGGCGCTGCGTTGCCACCGACGCGCCGTAGCCCTGGCGCCTCAATACGCGCCGGCCGAGAGCGCCCTCGGTAACCTCATCGGCATGCAGGGTGATCTGCGGGCAGCTGAGAGCCATTACCGGCACGCCTTGCAGCTGAAGCCGGACTACGCCGGCGCCTACTACAACCTGGCGGACGTGAAGAAGCTGGGACCGGACGATGCCGCATGGCCGGGGCTGATGCAGCTGGCGGAGCGGGCGGATTCCCTGCCACCGGAGGAAGCCCTGGCACTGCACTTCACCCTGGGCAAGGTCTGGGACGGGCAGGGGGAATACCCGAAGGCCTTCGCGCATCTCGAGGCCGGCAACCGTCTCAAGCGCTCAGCGCTGAACTATGACGAGGCGCGTCAGGCGCGCTTCTTCGCCGACTTCGCCCGGGTGTTCGATGCCGCCTTCATCGCGGGCCGCGCGCTCGACACGGCCGACCCGCGCCCGGTGTTCATAGTCGGCATGCCCCGCTCCGGCACCACCCTGGTGGAGCAGATCCTCGGCAGTCACCCCCAGGTGCACGGTGCCGGGGAGACCCATGCCTTGCGGAACTGTCTGCGGGAGGAGCTACCCCCGGACCCGGGCGACTACGCCTTGCCGGAAGCGCTGGCGAGACTGGAGAAGGCGGGGTTCCAGCGCGCCGCGGCACGCTACTCGGCTTATCTGGATTCGCTCGTCCCCGCTGCGGCGCGCATCACCAACAAGCTGCCCGGCAACATGCTGTTCGTGGGCCTGGTGAGCCTGCTGTACCCCCAGGCCAGGATCATCCATTGCTCCCGCGACGCCATGGACACCTGCTTCTCCTGCTATTCCAAGCTCTTCACCACCGGGCATCCCTTCGCCTACGAGCAGGGGGAGCTGGGCCGTTTCTACCGCATGTATGACGGGCTGATGCGGCACTGGAGCCAAGTATTGCCGGGCCGGATGCTGGAACTGCGCTACGAGGAACTGGTCGCGGATTTCGAGCCCCAGGTGCGGCGGCTGATAGACCATCTGGAACTGCCGTGGGATGAGGCTTGCCTCAATTTCCATGAGTCCCCCCGCGCGGTGCGCACCGCGAGCCTGGCGCAGGTGCGGCGGCCTATCTATAAGG